>NZ_CDXDOS010000028.1:21981-26123 GCF_978021245.1 Frankia sp. CoBUL1 | reverse complement strand
GCGAAACGCTGGCGGGTCGCGCCCCTTCGTGGTCGCCTATCGTTAGTGGTCCACCGCGTCGCCCACCACTCGGCGGCAGGAACATCAATTCCGTTCGTCAGTACTATGTGAAGTGTGTGATAATATGAAGAAGGATCTTGACTTTTCCCTAGTCGACCGGGCTCTGCCGGACCCGGCCGGCGTACCCGGTGACGGCCTGATGCTGCGGTCGGCGATGTCCTCGAAGCCGCCGGCCACCCCACGGCAGCGTCCTGACCACGGCACCGAGGCGAGCTTGAACCGACCTCCGATGGCGCGACCCTACGCTGCGGCGGGTGTCCTGTTCTTCGATGAAGAAGACCGCATACTGCTCGTTGAACCGTTGTACAAGCCAGGCTGGGACATTCCGGGAGGCTTTATCGAACCGGGGGAATCGCCCTACTCGGCGTGCGTACGGGAGGTCGCCGAGGAGCTCGGTATCGCCCCACCGATCGGTGGTCTGCTCGCGATCGACTGGGCGCCATGTCTTAACGACGGGTGGCTCGACAGCGAGATGCTGGCCTTCGTCTTCGACGGCGGTGTGCTGCCTGCCTCATGGCGGGAGCGCATCCGGGTGGACATGGACGAGATCATCAACTGCGCGTTCGTCCCCGTGGACGAGGTGGGCGGGTTGCTGTCGTCCCCGCACGCGCGACGGGTCCGTGCCGCCGCGGCCCTGCGGGGGGTGCCGCAGCGTAGCGGATATCTGGAGTTCGGTAATCAGATTCCCGAGCCCGTCGGTGGTTCGGTGAGCGTCGCGTCGCTCGGTGAACCGGATGCTCGGGGCGCGGGCGCGGCTCAGGCGCTCGCGGGGCCACCCGCATGTGGCGCGGTGATGATGTCCAGCTTGGCGAACGAGGTGATGGAGGCATGACCGCCGGCGTCTCGGTGAGGATCCGGCGCACCGCCGGCTTGGCGTGACGGTTGCGCACCCACGCCCCCAACCGGGCCCGGGCATAGGGGAACAACGTGCCCAGTACCGTCGCGGTCGCGCTCGTGGTTCCTTCGATGGCGACGAACGTGTCCTCGGCCGGCTCACCGTCCTGGCCGATCCCGGCAGGCCAAGCGCCGCGGGGCGCCCGCCGGCCAGGCGGACGCCCCGCGGGCTGTCACTGTTCGGGTGGTCCCGCATTGTTCGGGTGGTCCCGTGAAGATCAGCGCATGGGCTCGCCGGTGCGTGAGCTCCGCTCCTCGCGGGCTGCCTGCCCGGGAAGCGGGCGGACCGGCCCCCGGCCGCGGAACGGCCCGCGACGGCGTCCTCGGGCAGCGGGGTGTGCCGGATCTCCTCCAGATCCTCGGCGGACTCGACGGAGATCCGCGGCAGGACCCGGTCGAGCCAGGCCGGCACCCACCAGTTCGCCGTGCCGAAGATGTGCATCAGCGAGGCCACCAGCACGGTCCGGATGATGAAGGCGTCGATGAGGATCGCCGTCGAGAGCCCGAGGCCCATCAGCTTGATCACCCGTTCGTCACCGAGGATGAACGAGGCGAAGACCAGGATCATGATCGCGCCAGCCGCGGAGATGACCCGGCCGGTCTCGGCCTGGCCGAGCGAGACGGCGATCCGGTTGTCCCGGCGCGCGGTCCACTCCTCGTGCATCCGGCTGACCAGGAACACCTCGTAGTCCATGGACAGGCCGAACAGGATCGCGAAGAGGATCACCGGGATGAACGCCTCGACCGGGCCGCCGCTGATGCTGAACAGCGATGCGCCCCAGCCCCACTGGAACACCGCGACGACCACGCCGAAGGCCGCCCCGACCGCGAGCAGGTTCATCAGCGAGGCGGTCAACGGGACCAGCAGGCTGCGGAACACCGCTACCAGCAGCAGGAAGGCGAGGAGAACCACGACCCCGATGAACAGCGGCAGCTTGCCCGACAGCGTGCTGGAGAAGTCCTCGAAGGTGGCCGTGATGCCGCCGACGTAGATGCCGGTGCCGGCATGGTTCGCCTGCGGGATCACGTGGTCGCGCAGCTGGTTGAGCAGCTTCGAGGTCGCCTCGGCCTGCGGGCTCGTCGTCGGGTACAGGGTGGCGATCGCCGCCTGCCCGTTTGGGCTCGGCCGCGGGGCCGAGACGGAGGCGACGCCTGGTGTCGCGCGGGCCGCCGCCACCACGGCGCGGAGGCTTGCCGTGTCCTGCGGCGAATGGATCTCGGCGACGATGCTGAACGGACCGTTGAACCCCGGTCCGAAGCCCTCGGCCAGCAGGTCGTAGCCGCGCTTGGTGGTCTTGGCGGTGTCGCCGTTGCCGAGATCGGACGAGCCGAGCCGCAGCGAGAGGAACGGGATCGCGATGACGGCGATGACCACCGCGCTGACCACCGCGAACAACTGGGGCCGCCCCTCCAGCCGCTTCGCCCAGTGCCACCAGACGCCCGAGGTGCTTTCGTGCACCGGGCCCTCCTCGGCCAGCCTGCGCCGGTCGCGCCGGTTGAGTACCTTCATGCCGTAGAAGCCGAGCAGGGCCGGCAGCAGGGTGACGGCCGCGGTCATCGTCATCGCCACGGCTACCGCAGCCGAGATCGCCACGCCGTAGAGGAAGCTCACGCCGAGCGCGAACATGCCGAGCAGCGCGATGCAGACGGTCATGCCGGCGAAGAGCACGGCGCGCCCGGAGGTGTTGACCGCGGTGACCGTGGCCTCCTCCGGGCTCTTGCCTGCGCGTAGGCCGATGCGGTGCCGGTTGACGATGAACAGGGCGTAGTCGATGCCGACGCCCAGTCCGATCAAGGTCGCGAGGACCGGGCTGAACTCGGCGATCGTGAGGACGTGGGAGAGCAGGATGATCAGGATGCTGCCGACCCCGAGGGCCATGATGGCGGTGATCAGGGGCAGAGTGACGGCCAGCAACGAGCCGAAGGCGACGAAGAGGATGATCGCCGCGGCGATGATGCCGATCAACTCGCTGTAGCTTTGCTGCTGCTGCTCGATGATCGAGACGACCTGACCGGTCGCCTCCACCTGCAGGTCGTCGCCGCCGTAGCCTCGAGCGGTGCCGACGAACCGCTGGATGTCGTCCTTGGGTAGCTCGATGCCCTGCAGGTCGAAGTCGACGGTCGCGAAGGCCGTGTGCCCGTCCTTGCTGATCTGGGCGGCGCCCCGCGGCCCGTATGGGCTCGTGACCCCGGTGACGTGCGGGACCTTGGCGAGCTCGCCGAGCATCTCGCTGGCCCGATCGGAGATGGCACGGTTGGTGATACGAGTCTTGTCACTGTGCAGCACGATGGTGGCGCTGTCTCCCGACGCCGCCGGGAAGTCGCGTTGCAGGAGGTCGATGGCCTTCTGCGAATCGGTGCCGGGCAGGGAGAAGGCGTCCTTGTAACTACTTCCGGCCACCTGGCTGATGCCGCCGAGCCCGAGCAGCGCGACGATCCACAGGAACAGGACGAGCCGACGGTGCCGGAAGCACCAGCGGGCGAGCGAGGCCACGGTTTCCCCTCGGGCGTTGGTGATCGGTGGTGTCGCTACCTGCGACGTCATGCTGACGATTTGCTGCTGATTGCTACCGAGAAACTTACCGGTCGTTCAGTAGGTAGAGTTGAGGGTAACATCCGTCGCGGACTCGATCGGGGGGGTGTATGGCCGCCATGACCGATCCGGCATCGCCCGATCCACGGGGCGATACCAGATCGCGGATCCTCGCCGCCGCCATGAGCCTCTTCAGCGAACAGGGGTATGCCGGCACCTCGGTGCGGGACATCTCCGAGCGGCTGGGAGTGACGAAGGCGGCGCTCTATTACCACTTTCCGTCGAAGGAGTCGATCCTCGACGCTCTGCTGGAGCCCTTCGTGTCCGAGCTGGGTCGACTTGTCGATCTTGTTCGGCAGTCCCCGCCGCCCCCCCGGATCATCATCGAGCGATTCGTCGAGGCGCTGGCGGGCCCCGGTGGCGTGCTGCTCGTCTTCGCCGACGACCCTTCGGTGATTCACCGTAAGATCGGCAAGAGCGACATACTGTCGCTGCAGCAGGCCCTCGTGCACGGGCTCGCGGGGCCGGCTCCCACCCATCTTGGGTTGCTGCGCGCGTACTGCGCGGTCGGATCCCTGCGGGGGGGGATCATCGGGATGGCGATCGAACGTGCCCAGGCCGCCGCCCGGCAGTCCACCAGCGCCGACGAGGAGCG
>NZ_CDXDOS010000028.1:0-21570 GCF_978021245.1 Frankia sp. CoBUL1 | reverse complement strand
AGCAGGGGGAGATCGTGGCTGCTGCCCTCGCCGCTCTCGGTGACGATCCCGCTGACTCCGTCTCCGCCGCTGACTCCGGCGGCTGCGGCGCGGTGGGTGATGAGGGGCATGAAAGTGACAGGTCTCCCTCCGGTGCTGACCCGACCGGGTCACGGGATGCTCCGGTCGCCGACGCGGGTCCGGTCGAGACATCCTGCCCGGCGCACGAAGAACGTCCTGCGTGCCGGGAGGCCGCGGCGCCTCACCGGCCTCCCGTGCCGGACCTGGCCTCCGTCCGGTTCCACTGACGACTGTATGCGCCGGACCGTGAGCGATCCGGTGCATCACCCCTTCGTATCCAGCCACCTTCGCGGTTCATGTGCCTCATCTCACTCTTCAGACGTTCGTAGATGGTGGTCCGTCTATTTGGTCGTGGCAAATGCCGCTTTCGCTCTTGTTTGTCTGGGGCGGTAGGGTGGTCGTGTGTGGAGGATGGATCAGCGTTTGGATGATGAGCCTTCCGCCTGTCCGGCGCACGCCGCGGACGGGTCGACACATCTGCCGCCGGAGGTAGGTCTCGGCGGCTTTGCCTCCGTCGCGGCCGGTGATCCTGTGGTGACCGGATCGGACTGACGGGAGGGTGTTGGCGTCGGAGCAGGCCGACCATGACCCTGACGCCGTGTACCGGCATCGAGTCGGCAAGGTGTCGTCGGCGCGTCCTTCCTCCGGAGGCAATGCGGTTGTAAATAGTCCGCAATACCCAGTCGTCGATGTGGAGCCAGTTCGAAGTCCCCGGAAGAAAGTCTCTGAGAGCAGATTCCGAATCGATCGGACCGCTGTCATATCGGGCGACGCCGGGCGGTTGGGATGAGGGAGTGTGATAGGGAGTCCGGAGTCGCGCTAGGCCCCCGCCGTCCGATGTCGCCCATCTGACCATGGACGATCCGGCGACGGGACGGTGGAATGGTGGCAGTCGTGAGCCCGGTGGCGCGGAGTTACCAACGCGCCGCGGATCCGGAGCCCGGCGTTGATGAGATGAGCAGTGGCTGTTCGGATCGGTGCCGCCCGCCAGGGTGGCCGACGCAACGATCCGGCCGGCGAGTTCGTGCCAGCGGACCACACCGAATCACCTTCGGTCGGACCACCTCGCAACGCGGGGCGACGAGTAGGGAAAGTTGTAGGTGACGTGCAACCAGTGCCCGCGGGGGAGAACGGCGTGAGGGGAATGACCGGAAGCGGTGTGTCGTGAGCACCCGGTCTCGCCCCGCTTTCGGTAACGGAGTGTCTACATCTCTCACCGGGCTGGCCCTACGGGCCGGCTCGGTCGTCTCGACCTGGCCGCCCCGGACCGCCGTCATCACGGGAGCATCCAGCGGTATCGGCCGGGAGGCCGCGCTGCTGCTGGCCGCGGACCGATGCCGGTCGCTGCTGGTCGGTCGCAACGGGGCCGCGCTTGACGAGGTGGCCGCGGCGACCGAGGGGCACCGGATCGCGGTCGACCTGTCTAGTCCCGGCTCGGAACTGATGGTCTCCTCCCGGGCGACCGAGCTTCTCGGCGAGGTCGACCTGTTGGTGTGCTCGGCCGGTCTCGGGGCGGCGGGCCCGTTCGAGGTGATGTCCCCGGCCGCGATCGCGGAGCTGGTCACGGTCAACGTGCTGTCGCCGATGATGCTGGTCCGGGCCATGTTGCCGGCCATGCTCGACCGCGGCCAGGGGCGCATCCTGCTGGTGGGCAGCATCGCCGGCGCGCTGGGAGTGCGCGGTGAGGTCGCCTATTCCGCTACCAAGGCCGCTCTGCTCGGTTTCGCCGACGCGTTGCGGTCCGAGGTCGCCGGTCGCGGTGTGACGGTGACCCTGTGTCTACCTGGTGTCGTCGACACACCATTTTTCCACCGCCGTGGCGCGCCCTACGTCCGTCGCTGGCCCCGGCCCATACCGGCCGGGCTTGTCGCGCAGCGCATGCTGGCGGCCACCGGACGCGGCGACGCCGAGATCTGGGTGCCACGCTGGTTACTCGGCGCGGTGCGGGTCCACGGTGCGATCCCGTCGGTCTACCGCAGGCTGGCGGGTGTCTTCGGATGATCCGCGGCGTGGTCTACCCGGCCGCTTCCGGCTCTCCGACCGGCCCTGGGGGTGAGCGACACCGACGATGAGAGTGCTGCGGCCGACGGGCGGCCACCGGCCGCAGGCCGCCCAGGTGGTGCCGCCGGAGCATCATTCCGCCCACGGACCTGTGAGGACCAACCGAAGGGGGCCGGCCAGGCGGAGCTCATCCCGATACCGGCCCAGGGCCGGCCCATCTCCCGCACCGGCCCGCGCTGATCGTGCCCATGACCACCCGGTGCGATCCGCATCCTGATCGCCTCGGCGAGACCCGGGCAGCCACCCCACCGCGGAGCCTTCCGAAGAGCCTTCCGAACCCGGGCTCTGCGGGTACGTCCGCGCCGGTCATGGCACCCGGGGATGCGGGATCCGACCCGACCGCGTCCGTAGTGCAGACCGCCATCGAAGGAGAGGCGTATGACAGCCATCGACGCCCGAACCAGCCCATCACGCACGCCTGCCCAGCCGGCCGCGACGGGCCTGGCAACTCCCGCCGAGCAGCTGCTGCGCGCCGCCCCGGCGGAGAACTTCCCGGTCTCGCCGTTCGTTCTGCCTGCGGCGGTTCGTTTCCACTTCAACGCGTTGTACGCCTTCAGCCGGCTCGTCGACAACCTCGGCGACGAGGCGACCGGCGACCGGCTCGCCCTGCTCGACCGGTTGTCGGCGGACCTCGAGGTGATCTGGACAGGCGGGCAGCCGGAGCTGCCGGTCCTGCGCCTGCTCGCGCGGACCGTGCGGGACTGTGACCTGCCCGCCGAACCGTTCCAGCGTCTCGTCGAGGCCAACCGGCAGGACCAGCGGGTCACCCGTTACGAGACCTTCGACGACCTGGTCCGCTACTGCACGCTCTCGGCCGATCCGATCGGACGGATGGTGCTGGGCGTCTTCGGGCTGGCGACCCCCGACCGGGTCGTGCTGTCGGACCGGGTGTGCACCGCCTTGCAGCTCGCCGAGCACTGGCAGGACGTGGCCGAGGACCTCGCCGCCGGCCGGATCTACCTGCCGCTGGAGGATCTGGACACCTTCGGGGTGACCGAGGCCGATCTGCGGGCTTCCGTCGCGAGTCCGGCCGTGCGCCATCTGATGGCCTTCGAGGTTGCTCGGGCCCGTACGGTGATCGACCAGGGTGCTCCCCTGGTGTCGATGGTGCCCGGGCGGCTGCGGCTGGCCCTGGCCGGTTTCGTGGGCGGGGGCCGGGCGGCGTTGGACGCGATCCGGCGCGCCGGCTACGACGTGCTCGGTGGGCCACCGAAGGCGACGAAGCCACGGGTCGCCGAGTTCGCGCTGGCGGCGCTGGCCCGGTCGCTGGCTCCCGGAGCGTCGGCGGTGGCGCACACGGCGGCCGCCGTCGCCACCGCGACCAGCGCGGCCGGGGCCTGGCCGGGTTCCGGTTCCGGTTCCGGTTCCACAGCCCACGGCGGCACCGCCGCGACGAGTACCCAGGCCGGCGTCCCCGCCGCACAGTCCGTTCTTCCGGAGATGGGTGAGGTTCGATGAGTACCGCGGCGCAGTTCCCCGCGGGCCGGCCGACCGTGGCGGAGGCGTATGCCGCCTGCGAGGCCGTGACCAAGGAGGCGGCACGCAACTTCTCCTACGGCATCCGCCTGCTGCCGGCCGAGAAGCGGGGGGCGCTGAGCGCCGTCTACGCGCTCGCCCGCCGCCTCGACGACATCGGCGACGGCGATCTTCCCGAGGAGGCGAAGTTCGCCGGGCTGGCGCAGGTCCGCGCGGAGGTCGAGGAGCTGGGGACGAACAGCTCCGATGATCCGGTCTTCGTCGCCCTCGCCGACGCCGCCCGCCGGTTCCCGATCCCGTTGGAGGCGTTCATCGAACTCGCCGACGGGGTCGAGAGTGACGTGCGCGGCACCACCTACGACACGTTCGACGATCTTGTCGGCTACTGCCGCCTGGTCGCCGGGACGATCGGGCGTCTCTCGCTCGGCATCTTTGGCAGCGAGCGGGCCACCTCCCACCGCGACGCCTCGGGGGTCGCGGACGCCCTCGGGGTCGCACTCCAGCAGACGAACATCCTCCGGGACGTGCGCGAGGACCTGCTCGGCGGCCGGATCTACCTGCCGCGCCAGGAGCTGAAGGCCGCCGGCGTCGAACTCGAGGTGGACGCGACCGGTCGCCTCGGCGGCCCCCCCGACGCGCTCATCGCGTACCTGCGGACGTCGGCGCGGCGAGCGGAGGAGTGGTATGGGCGTGGGCTCGTCCTGCTCGACCTGCTCGACCGGCGCAGCGCGGCCTGTTGTGGAGCGATGGCCGGCATCTACCTGCGGCTCAACCGGCGGATCAAGACCGATCCGTCCGCGGTGCTCGATCGCCGGCTGGCGCTGCCCGGCTGGGAGAAGGCGGTCGTCGCCGCCCGCAGCCTCGCGGGGCGGCCCGAGATGAGGGCGGCATGACCACGGGTGGCGGTGCGGACGTCGCGCCGGCACGGGGGACGCGGCCCGCCGGGCGGACGGACGAACGCCCGCATCTCGCCGTCGTCGGCGGCGGGCTCGCGGGTATGGCCGCGGCGCTGCTGGCCGTGGACAGCGGGGCCCGCGTGACCCTGCTGGAGGCGCGTCCCCGCCTCGGCGGGGCGACGACGTCGTTCCGGCGCGGGCAGCTGTGGATCGACACCGGCCAGCATGTGTTCATGCGGTGCTGCACGGCCTACCGTGGGCTGCTGCAGCGACTCGGCGTCGAACACCTGACCACCTTGCAGTCCCGGCTGGACGTGCCGGTGCTGCTCGGCGACTCGTTGACCCGGACCCGGCTGCGCCGGACGAGGGTCCCGCTGCCGGCGCCACTGCACCTGGCCCCGGCGTTGCTGGGATACCAGGCGCTGCCGATCGCCGAACGGCTGCGGGCCGGGCTCGCGGCGTTTCAGCTCGGGCGGCTCGACCAGCGCTCCCCGGCGGTGGACGAGCAGTCGTTCGGCACCTGGTTGTCCACCCACGGCCAGGGCCCCGCGGCGACGAAGGCGTTGTGGGAACTGCTGACGGTCGCGACGCTGAACGTGCCCGCCGCCGGCGCATCCCTCGGCCTCGCAGCCAAGGTCGTGCGGACCGGTCTGCTGGAAGGCGCCGCCGCCGGTGACCTCGGCTGGGCCGAGGTCCCCCTGTCCCGACTGCACGGCGACGCGGCGATGGAGGCGCTCACCGCGGCCGGCGCCGACGTGCGCACCGGGGTGAAGGTCCGGTCCATCACCGCCGCGGGCAGCGGATGGGAGCTGGCCGTCACCGCGGGCGGGACCGGTCGCGGCGCGGCGGTGCCCGGCACCGACGACCGCGGCGTGCTGCGGGCGGACGCGGTCGTGCTCGCGGTGCCGCCGCCCGCCGCCGCGTCCCTTCTGCCGGCCGGCGCCGAACCCGAGGCGGCCCGGCTGCGTGAGCTCGGCGAATCGCCGATCATCAACGTGCACATGATCTATCCTCGACCGGTGATCGACGGCCCGTTCCTGGCCGTGGTCGACTCGCCTATTCAATGGATCTTCGATCGCACGGTCTCCTCCGGGCTCGCCGCCGCCGGCCCGCCCGGTGCCCAGTACCTGGCGCTATCGCAGTCCGCGGCGGAGCCATGGGTCGATCGTCCGGCGAACGAGCTGCGGACCCTGTTCGTCGAGGAGATGGCCCGGCTGTTCCCGGCCGCGCGGGCGGCCGGGCCGCTGGAGGTTTTCGTCACTCGGGAACGTACGGCGACCTTCCGGCAGGTGCCCGGTTCGCTCGCGTTGCGTCCGGGCGCGTCGACCGGCCTGACCGGCTTCGCCCTGGCCGGGACCTGGACCGACACCGGATGGCCGGCAACCATGGAGTCGGCCGTGCGTAGCGGACTCACTGCTGTCCGTGAGAACCTGGCCGGTATGGGGGTCGACGTCAACGAGCCACGCGGGCCGGGCCTGCAGGCCCGAAGGACGGACGGACGGCTCCCCGAGCAGGTGGGTGAGTCGGTACCGGTAGGCACTGAATCGGTGAGCGCACCGGGCGGCGGCGCCACGGCCGCGCAGGTGCGGGATCCACAGGATCCACGAGGGGACAACGCGGTTCCCGCCGGATCGGCGGCGGTCGTCCGGCCGCTTCCGTCCGGCCAGCCAAGGCACACATCCACAGGGGGATTCCCGGTATGACCATGACGGTTCCGGATGCGATCGAGCGTGGGCGGACCCTCACCGTGCCTGCCTTGCGCGCCACGGTGGATCGGCTCCACCCACGACTTCGTCACGTCGTCGCCTACCACCGCGGCTGGGTCGACGCCGAGGGCGCGCCACTGTCCGGCGGCGGGGGCAAGCTGGTACGCCCGGCGCTGGCGCTGCTGTCGGCGCAGGCCGCCGGCGCCCCGGCGGAGACCGGGCTGCCGGCAGCGGTCGCCGTTGAGCTGGTGCACGACTTCTCGCTGCTGCACGACGATCTTATGGACGGCGACACCGAGCGCCGCCACCGGCCCACGGCCTGGACGATCTTCGGTGCCGACGGCGCGATCCTCGCCGGGGACGCGCTGCTCGGCCTCGCGACCCAGGTTCTGCTGGAGGTCGAGGGGGAGCCCGGCCGTCGTGCGGCGCTGATCCTGGGCGCGGGCGTCCAGGACCTCGTCCGTGGCCAGGCCGAGGACCTGATGTTCGAGAAACGGTCGGACGTCAGCGTCGCCGAGACGCTGCACATGGAGGACGGCAAGACCGGCGCTCTGCTGGCCTGCTCGGCCTCCCTCGGCGCCGTGCTCGCCGGGGCCGGTGACGACATGGTCAACGCCCTCGCCGAGTACGGCTCCCGGCTCGGCACCGCGTTCCAGCTCATCGACGACCTGCTTGGTATCTGGGGTGATCCCTCGGTGACCGGCAAGCCGGTGTTGTCGGACCTGCGTTCCCGCAAGAAGTCGGTGCCGGTCGTGGTGGCCCTGGAGGCCGGCGGAGCCGAGGCCGAGGAGCTGCGGGCGTTCCTCACCGGCACCGGGGAGTCCACCGAGGCGGAGCTGACGCACATCGCGGACCTGATCGAGCGGGCCGGCGGGCGGGACTGGACCACCGCCGAGGCCGACGGCCAGCTGAAGGCCTGCGAGAACGTGCTCCGCTCGCTGTCGATGCCCGCCGAGATCGAGGCGGAACTGCTGGCCCTCGCGCGCTTCGTGACCGAACGAGACCGCTGAGGAGACGACAGGTGAGTGCAGTCGCCGTTCCCGCCCGGCCCGGCGATCAGCACGTTGATCGTCTTCATGACCATCGCATGTACGACGAGGGGAGTCGTCGATGAGCCTGACCTCGGACCCGTCCCCGGCTGCTCCAAAGGCCGCGAAGAGCTCGAAGCGCGTTAACATTCCCGCGCCCGCCACGCCCGACGCTTACGGGATCTCCCGGTCCTCGCCACCGCTGTCCGGCGGTGGTGTGCCCGGCGGTGGCGCGGCGACCGCCGACGGCACCCCGCCCACGACGCAGACCCTGGTCGATCCGGACCTGGCCGCGGCGATGACCGCGGCCAACCAGGCTCGGGACCACCTCCTCGGGCTGCAGTCCGAGGAGGGCTGGTGGAAGGGCGACCTCGAGACGAACGTCACGATCGACGCCGAACACCTGTTCATGAAGCAGTTCCTCGGCATCCGCACCGAGGAGGAGACCGAGCCGATCGCCCGGTGGGTGCGGTCCCAGCAACTCGCGGACGGCGGCTGGGCCACGTACTACGGCGGACCCGCCGAGCTGTCCACCACGGTCGAGGCGTACATCGCCCTGCGTCTGGCCGGTGACGAGCCCGACGCCCCGCACATGGCGGCGGCGGCCGCGCTCATCCGCTCCCAGGGCGGGGTGGCGGCCGCCCGGGTGTTCACCCGCATCTGGCTGGCGACCTTCGGCGAGTGGTCCTGGGACGACGTGCCCGTCCTGCCGCCGGAACTGATCTTCCTGCCGTCCTGGTTCCCGCTGAACGTCTACGACTTCGGCTGTTGGGCCCGCCAGACGATCGTCGCGTTGACGATCGTCGGGTCGCTCCGGCCCGTGCGCGACCTCGGCTTCAGCATCGACGAGATCAAGGTCGCGGCACCCGTGACGCCGCCGAAGCCGGCCCCGCTGCACAGCTGGGAAGGCGCCTTCGAGCGGTTGGACGCGATCCTGCACCGCTATGAGCGCCGGCCGATCAAGGTGCTGCGCACCCTGGCGCTGCGCCGGGCCACCGAGTGGGTCGTCGCCCGCCAGGAGGCCGACGGGTGCTGGGGGGGCATCCAGCCGCCGTGGATCTACTCCGTCATGGCGCTGCATCTCATGGGATACCCCCTCAACCACCCGGTGATCGCCACAGCGTTCCGGGGAATGGAACGCTACATCATCCGGCGCGAGACCCCGGAGGGGCCGACCGCCCAGATCGAGGCATGCCAGTCGCCGGTCTGGGACACCGCGCTCGCGGTGGTCGCGCTCTCGGACGCCGGCGTCCCCGCCGACCATCCCGCGATGGTGCGGGCCGGCCGCTGGCTGGTCGACGAAGAGGTCAGGGTGGCCGGGGACTGGGCGGTCCGCCGTCCGGCGCTCGCCCCTGGCGGCTGGGCGTTCGAGTTCGACAACGACTTCTACCCGGATACCGACGACACCGCCGAGGTCGTGTTGGCGCTGCGTCGCCTGCTCGGTGGCAGCCATGTCACCCCGGGCGGCAGCGTCACCCCGGGCGGCAGCGTCACCCCGGGCGGCAGCGCCGAGCTCTCGCCGGCCGCGCGTGACCGCGCCTCCCGCGGCCTCGCGGCGGTCGACCCGCAGCTGGCCGGGGCGATGCGCGCGGCCGCGGCCCGTGGGGTCGACTGGAGCGTCGGCATGCGGTCGTCGGACGGGGCCTGGGGTGCCTTCGACGCCGACAACGTGCGGACGCTGACAGCGAAGATCCCGTTCTGCGACTTCGGCGAGGTGGTCGACCCGCCGTCGGCGGACGTCACCGCCCACATTGTGGAGATGCTGGCCGACCTCGGCCGTTCCGACCACCCGATCACCCGGCGGGCGGTGCAGTGGCTGCTGGACAACCAGGAACCGGGCGGCTCCTGGTTCGGCCGGTGGGGGATCAACCACGTCTACGGCACCGGCGCCGTGGTTCCGGCGCTGATCGCCGCCGGCGTTCCCGCCGACCACCCGGCGATCACAGCCGCGGTGCGCTGGCTGCTGGAGCACCAGTCGCCCGACGGTGGATGGGGTGAGGACCCACGCTCCTACGACGATCCGGCCTGGATCGGTCGGGGTGAGCTCACCGCCTCGCAGACCGCCTGGGCCCTGCTCGCGCTGCTGGCTGTCGACCCGCACAGCAAGGCCGTCAAACGGGGAGTGCGCTGGCTGTGCGAGACCCAGCGGCCGGATGGGACCTGGGACGAGCCCCAGTTCACCGGAACCGGTTTCCCCGGTGACTTCTACCTCAACTACCACCTGTACCGGCTGGTCTTCCCGCTGACCGCGCTTGGTCGGTACGTGACCCTCACCGGGGTGGCCACGCCATGAACATCTTCGCATCCGCGGCCGGCTGCGACGGGAACGCCGGGGGCGCAGGGGACGTCGGGGACGGCGCGTCCGTCGGGGGCGCAGGGGACGTCGGGGACGGCGTGTCGGTCGGGGGCGCAGGAGACGCCGGGGACGGCGTGTCCGCCGCCACGACGAGCGCGGCTCAGACGGCCGTCGCCGCGGCCGCGGGTGCCGGGATCAGGGCCGTTCCGGCCTCCCCCACCGAGATCCCGGCGCAGGAGTCGTCGTCGCCGTCCCTGCCGTCGGCCGCGCTCCCGGCGTCGGTCCACCGGCCGGCCGCGGCGGTCGTTCCGGAGCAGGAGCCAACCCCCGTGCGCGGTCGGGCGCGGCTGGTCGTCGCGGCGGCCCTGCGGGTCGAGGCAATGGCCGCCGGTCGGTCAGGCCTCAGCGCGGACACCGTCATCGTGCGCACCGGCATGGGTCCGGAACGGGCGCGCAGGGCCGCCCGGCTGGTGCGCGACACAGGCCCGGACGCCGTCGCCCTCGTCGGTCTCTCCGGGGGACTGGCTGCCGGGATCGAGCCCGGTGACGTCGTCGTGGCCAGCGAGATCCGCAACGCCGACGGCACCGTCGCCGGCCGTTGCGCGGCCGCGCCCCTGCTGGCCGGCGACCTGCGCAGGCTCGGGCTCACCGTGCACGTCGGCCCGATCGTCACCGTGCCGCGGCTCGTCGGCGGCACGGCCCGCGCGGAACTCGCCGCGACCGGGGCCCTTGCCGTCGACATGGAGTCCGCGGAGCTGGCGGCGGGAGTCGGCGACGTGCCGTTCGCCGCCGTCCGCGTCATCGTCGACACGGCGGCGCAGCCGCTGGGACGTATCGACCTGGCCCGCCGCGGAATCCGTGGTCTGCGCACGATGCGTCCGCTCGGGCGCCCCATCGAGGCGTGGGCCGCCGCGGTCGGCCGTCGCCAGGTTCTGCTCGCCGAGCCGCGGGCGTTCTGCGCCGGCGTCGAACGGGCGATCGAGGTCGTCGAGCGCGCCCTGGAGATCTACGGCGCGCCGGTCTACGTCCGTAAGCAGATCGTGCACAACGCCCACGTGGTAGCCGACCTGGCCAGCCGTGGAGCGATCTTCGTCGAGGAGCTCGACGAGGTGCCCGGCGGCTCGACGGTCGTCTTCTCCGCACACGGAGTGGCCCCGGCCGTCTGGGACCAGGCGGGCGAGCGCGGCCTGTCCGTTATCGACGCCACCTGTCCGCTGGTGGAGAAGGTGCACACCGAGGCCCGCCGGTTCACCGCCCGCGGGGACACTGTGCTGCTCATCGGCCATTCCGGCCACGAGGAGGTGGACGGAACCCTCGGCGAGGCGCCCGGCCGCATCACGCTGGTCGAGTCCTCGGCCGACGTCGGCTCCCTCGACGTTCCCGATCCCGAGCGCGTTACCTACCTCATGCAGACCACGCTGGCCCTGGACGAGGCCGCGGAGGTCGTCGACGCGTTGACGGAGCGGTTCCCGGCGATCGTCGGGCCGGGCTCCACCGATATCTGCTACGCGACCTCGAACCGGCAGAACGCGGTCCGCAAGGTTGCCGAGGAGGCCCAGCTCGTCCTCGTCGTCGGCTCGGCCAACAGCGCGAACTCCGTGCGGCTCGTCGAGGTGAGCAGGCGCGACGGCGTCGAGGCGCATCTGGTCGGGGACGTCGGGGACGTGCATCTGTCCTGGCTTGCCGGCGTGGACACGATCGGCATCTCGGCCGGCGCCTCGGCCCCGCCGTCCCTCGTCGACGAGCTCCTGACCGCGTTGTCGGGTCTCGGCGCAACGGACGTCTCGGTGCGTTCCGTCGGCACCGAGACGCTCGCCTTCCACCTGCCCAAGGAACTGCGCCAACCGGCCCCGGCGCCCGTTCCAGGGCCATAGTGCGCCCGGCTCCCGGGCGGTCCCGAGGTGCGGCTCGGCGAGGGCGAAGCCGGTGGCGTCGCCCGGGCGGCACGGTGGGGTTCGGTTCAGCCGGATGCGGCGCCGCGATCGGCCGCGGGCGGCCGGGTCGGTGCGGCGTGCCGCTCACCCCACCGGCGCAGGGCCAGCAGGACCGGTGCCAGGTCCCGGCCGGCGGACGTCAGCCGGTACTCGTGCCGGGACCGAGCGCCCGCCTCCTGGTACGGCTGACGCTCCAGCACCCCCGCGCGCTCCAGCGCCCGCAGCCGCTCGGCCAGCACGGCTCGGGGCGCCCCGGTGCCGGCCCGGATGCCCTCGAAGCGGTGGACCCCCAGCGTGATCTCCCGGATGACCAGCAGGGACCAGCGCTCACCCACGACCTCCAGCGTCCGCGCGATCGGACAGGCCTGCGGGCCGTCGGACGATTCCTGCATCGGTGCATCCTACCGATACTGGGTACGTATCCTGAATGCAGCCGGTCTAGGCTGCGGGCATGACCACGACTGAGCCCGAATCCGCGCGGCCCGAATCCGCCTCAGGCCACCTGCACGACCCGGCTGCCTGGGGCGAGCCGCGGAGCAAGACGATCACCTGGCACGACCCGCTGCCGGTCGCCGCGGCGGCGGCGTCGCTGAGCGGGTTGGAGTTCCTGTCCGCGATGCGTGACGGGCGCATTCCGCCGCCCCCGATCTCCCGCCTGTTCGACTTCCGGCCGGTCGAGGTCGCGCCGGGAGACGTTGTCTTCACCTGTCTGCCGGACGAGTCGGCCTACAACCCGATCGGCCTCGTCCACGGTGGCCTGGTCTGCACGATCCTGGACACTGCGACTGCCTGCGCGGTGCACTCCACGCTGGCGGCCGCGGTGGCGTATACCTCCATCGAGATCAAGGTTAATTACCTGCGGCCGGTACGCGTCGTCGTCGGCCGGCCGAGCCGGCTCACCGCGCACGGCTGGGTGACCAGGCCGGGACGGCGGGTGGCTTTCGCCGAGGGAGACGTCCGGGATGACGAGGGCAAGGTCGTGGCCACTGCCAGCAGCACCTGTCTGATCATGGGTGAGGCGGCCTGATCCCATGGCCTGATTCCGCGGCCTGATTCCGCGGCCTGGCCGGAGACCCGACCCGATGCTCGGCCGGGCCGGATGCGACCACGGGCACGTCGTCGGGCTGCTGGCCCGACATCGTCCGTGGACTGTCCCGAACCCGTGTCCGCGCTGTCCCGGCCTTGTCTTCCCGGTGTCCGCAACTCGGCGGGGTCGGCTAACGGACACCCTTGTGGGGCAGTTCATCGGACGATCCACATGCAGTCTGTACGTACACGCTGTATGGTCAATACAGAGATCATCGCTCATCCACTGGTGACCTAACGAGAGGGGGCCAGCCGTGGCGGTCGAGTGGCGGTACCAGCTCCGGATTGGGACCTACCTGGCGAAGCAGAAGCTGCTTCGTCGCAAGCACTTCCCGCTCGTACTGGAGCTGGAGCCGCTGTTTGCCTGCAACCTGTCCTGCACTGGATGTGGCAAGATCCAGCATCCGGCGTCCGTGCTCAAGCAGCGGATGAGCGTCGACGACGCCTTGGCCGCGGTGGAGGAATGCGGCGCTCCGGTGGTCGCGATCGCGGGCGGCGAGCCGCTGATGCACCCGCAGATCCACGAGATCGTGAACCAGCTGGTCAAGCGCAAGAAGTTCGTGATCCTCTGCACGAACGGGCTGCTGCTCCAGAAGAAGCTCAAGAACTTCACCCCGTCGCCGTACTTCACCTTCGTCCTGCACATCGACGGTCTGCGTGAGCGGCACGACGCGGTGGTGGAGAAGGAGGGCACGTTCGACGAGTGCGTCCGTGCCTTCCACGCGGCGAAGGCCGCGGGCTTCCGGGTCGGGTCCAACTCGACGTTCTTCAACAACGACAGCCCGCAGGACGTCATCGACATCCTGACGTTCCTCAACGACGATCTCAAGGTCGACCAGATCCAGCTCTCACCCGGCTATGCCTACGAGAAGGCACCCGACCAGGAGCACTTCCTGGGGGTCCAGGAGACCCGCGAGATGTTCTCGAAGGTCTTCGCGGACGGCCGGCGCAAGAAGTTCCGGCTCAACCACTCGCCGGTCTTCCTGGACTTCCTGGAGGGTAAGAGGGAGCTCAGCTGCACCGCGTGGGGCATCCCGAGCTACTCGCTCTTCGGCTGGCAGAAGCCCTGCTACCTGATGAGCGACGGGTACGTCTCGTCCTACAAGGAGCTCGTCGAGACCACCGACTGGGACGCCTACGGTCGTGGCAAGGACCCGCGGTGCGCGAACTGCATGGCGCACTGCGGCTATGAGACCTCCGCGGTGCTGGCCACCATGGGTTCCCTCAAGGAGTCCATCCGAGCGGCCCGCAGCGTCTGAGCTGGCCCATCGTGGTCTGAGTCGGCTCACGGCGCCACCGTCACCGTCAGGTGACGTCGTCCGGCACGGCAGGTCGCCGCCCCGACCGGGTTCACCCGGTCGGGGCGGTCGTCGTCTGTGCCGCCCCGCCTCGCGTCGGCGGGAGCAGGGCCGGCGGGAGCAGGGTTTCGCTGGCGTTGACGACGCCAGTCGGCCTTAGCCGGCGGTCCCGCGGGAGCCGGCGCCGCCGTCGGCACTGACCGGCGGCTGCTCGGCGAGATCGCCACCGCGGCCGAGCCCGCGCAGCAGCCGGTCGAGCACGGTGCCGACCTCGAGGCGGGCGGTGTCCGGGTCCGCGGCGCCGGCGGTGTAGATGCTCGCCTCCGACAGCAGGGCAGCGACCAGCCTGGTCAGCGGGACCACTGGCAGCGGGTCGATGCGGTCCTCGGCCATCGCGCGCTCCAGCCACTCCGAGAGCAGCCGGTAGCCGTGCTTCTCAACGAGCGTATCCCAGGCGTCGTTGCCCAGCACGGCCGGACCGTCGACGAGGACAATGCGCTGGAAGTCGCTGTCCGCGGTGGAGATGTCGAGCAGGGACTGGAACCCGGACCGGAGCTGCGTCCAGGCGTCGCTGGGAAGCTCCGCGTCCCGAGCAAGTTCACCGGCGACGAGCTGTTCGGCCACCTCCGTCGCGACCTGTTCCATCACGGTGCGAAACAGCGCGGCCTTGTCGCGGAAGTGGTGATAAAGCGCGCCGCGGGTGACCTGCGCGTCGGCGACGATCTCCTCGGTGCCGGTGGAGGCGAACCCCTGTTCGGCGAACCGACGGCGGGCGGCGGAGATCAGGGCCTGACGGGTGTCAGCCGTCTGCTCGGTACGACGGCTTCGTGTCACCCCTTGATTATGGTGTAGCCGAGGCCGTTGTACCCACTACTGTCCCGGCACGAGCGGGCCTGGTCGTGACGAAGCTGCTCCGATGCACCCGCAACCGCCGACGGACGCCGATCCGTGGCTGTTGCCTCGCCCCCTCGCCAGCCGTTCGTCGCGCATCGCCGATCACTTTTCGTTTTCAACTGGTCGCAACCGGGTATCTCCGATCACTCCTGTCGATCGTGAGGTTACGGGAGGTGCTCATTGTTGCCGCGGGGCGTGGTGGGCACCATCGTCGATGCTCATGTCGGCTACCCCGCCGCCGGCCGGAGGCCTGGGATTTCATGGTGGCGCGGCAGGAAAGTTTCGGGGGGGAGATCTCCGTACCGGCTCGGCCAGACCGGGACGGAAGCCTTGTAACCCCGCATTACCCGGGGCGCCCGCACGCCCTTGAGGGGCCCGTGGCAGTATCACTTTCTGTGACAGTGCTGCTGTGGGTCGCCGTTGCCTCTCTGCTCGCCTGGCTCTACCTGACCGTCGGCCATGGGTTCTTCTGGCGGACCGATCAGCGCCTGCCATCCCGGCAGGCGCCGACCGCTTGGCCCAGTGTGGCGATCGTCGTGCCGGCTCGGGACGAGGCCGACGTGCTTTCCGTGACGCTTCCGACGCTGCTTGCCCAGGACTATCCCGGTCCTGTCCAGCTGATCCTGGTGGACGACGGTTCCACCGACGGGACCACGGAGGTTGCCCGGGACCTGGCGGAACAGGCCGCCGCGCGTGGTGAGACCAACGTGACGCCGGCCATGACCACATCCACCGAACCCCCCACTGGCTGGACCGGGAAGCTGTGGGCGCTGCGGCGGGGCATCGAGTGCGCTGGCGACGTCGACTTCCTGCTCCTCACCGACGCGGACATCTCCCACCGCCCGGGATCGCTGACCGCGCTCGTCGAGTCGGCGACCTCCCAGAAGCTGGACATGGTGTCGCAGATGGCCGTGCTACGGGTGCAGACCGGCTGGGAGCGTCTGATCGTCCCGGCCTTCGTGCACTTCTTCGCGATGCTGTACCCGTTCCGGTGGTCGAACCGGCCGGGTTCGCGGGTGGCCGCCGCGGCAGGCGGATGCTCCCTGATCCGCCGGGAGGCCCTTGCGGCGGCCGGTGGACTGGCGGAGGTGCGCGGCGCCGTCATCGACGACGTGGCGATCGCGCGGATCATCAAGCGCTCGGGTGGGCGGACGTGGCTCGGACTCGCCGAGCAGGTCCACAGCCAGCGCCCGTATCCGCGGCTCGCGGATCTGTGGAAGATGGTGTCCCGCAGCGCCTATGCGCAGTTGCGGCACTCCCCGTCGCTGCTGGTCGGGACCGTGTTGGGGCTGAGCCTGGTCTTTGTCATCCCAGTGGTCGCGACCATCGTGGGCATCGTGACCGGCGACGTCGCCACGGCTCTCGTCGGTGGGATCGCTTGGTTGATCATGACTGTCACCTATCTGCCGATGACCCGCTACTATTGTCAGCCGCTGCCGCTGGCCCTGCTGCTCCCCGGAGTGGCCGTGCTGTACCTCGCGATGACGGTGGACTCGGCGCGGCTCAAGCGGGCCGGGCGGGGAGCGGCCTGGAAGGGACGTACCTACCAGGATCACGGTGCCCCGGCCGCCACCCCCGAGTATCCGAATGGCCCGGGTGAACGGCGTGAGGGTTCGGTGGCCGGGCCGCCCGACTCCGCCGGCTCATCGGCCTCCGCCGGCTCATCGGCTTCGCCATCCGCCTCGTCCACGGTGCCCGCAACACCCCTGGTGATGGCGACAGCCTCGGCGGTCCCCGCGCCGGCCGTGGCCCCGGCTTCCCCCACGCCTACGTCCACACCGACGCCCACCCCTACGCGGTGGCCCGTCACGGCATCGTCATCGGTCTCGCCGCCGGTCCGGGGCGGATCGACCGATCAGCCCCGGACCTAGCCGGTGGTCCCGAGGTAGGACGGGGTGCCGTGGCCGAGTCGGTAGAGGGCGGTGGCTGGGAACGCTCCGTCGCGTGAGCGAGTCATCCATCCCGGCCGGGACAGTCGAACAGGACCGGTTGGCGGTCGGCCTCACCATCCGCGACAGTCAGATCGTCGCCCTGCTGGGTCGGCCTCCGGCCTGGACCGACAGTAACCGCCGGGCCCGCGCCGAACAGGCGGTCGCGCTTGTTCTATCGGCTCCACGGCACCGCCGCCCGCGCCTGACTGGGCGTCCGAGTCAGACCGTGGCAGGAGCCGGCCCTCGTTCCAGGCGATGTCGGAGAGTAACTGCATTCTCGGCGAGGGCGGAGATGAGATAACCCGGACCAGCCAGGGGAAGCAGCGCCACTCCGTCCGCGACGGCCGCCTGCGCGCCGGATTCCGCCCTCTTTGCCGGCACGGATTCCCGCCGGGCTGCCGGAGAGCCCACCGGATCGGGCCCCGCGACGAGGAGCGACCCGACGGCACGAGCCGAGCCGAGGAGGGCTGGTCCGGCCAGGCTGGGGACCGAGGACGAGATCCTGGCGCAGCAGGGGGGTCGGTTCGGATGGCGGATCCACCTCCGCATGGGCGTCCATGTCCACGTCCACCCGCAGGGTGCTACGTATCGATCCGGTCGTCTCCCCGAATCGGCCCAGCACGATCTCCTCGCGCAGCCGTAGCCAGGCCGTGGTCGCCAGGTGCACATCGGTCACCAGGAGATGGTCCGAGCCCCGCGCCGCGACGGTCGGCTCCGGCGCGAAGTCCAGCGCGCCACCCGGGGCCACCCGTGCCGACACGGTGAAGCGGGACGGCCCGGGCCCGTGACCGGGCAGGGCCATCGTCGCGGCCACCGAACGCACCACCAGGCGCGCCCCGCTGCCGACGGAGATGTCGAGTCCCAGATCATCACCCGCCAGCGGTCCGGCGGCCGCGTTGACCAGGTGAACCGTCGCGGTCGGCAGCGCGTCCGCGGACAGCGCGGGCACCGTAGACGAGGCCCTGGTCCGACCAGGGGATGCTCCGGTCTGGCGCAGGACGATCGGCACGTCGGAGCGCAACTCGATGAGCCTCGCCGTGCCGTCCGGAGCCGATTCGACCCGGATGACGGTCCGTGCCCGTGCGGCCCGTTCGGGCGGCCGTGACGAGGGGGCCCTCCGGCCCGGCCGCGACCCCGCCCAGGATGACCCCCCGTCTCATGGCTGCCATGGTGCCAGCCGGGGGCGACGGGATCGGCCGGCGCCCGCGGGTCCACCCGGCGCCGCGCGATCGCGATCGGCCGAGTAGCCGACGGGCCGGGTCTGGGACCGATGACGACGAGTCGGCGGGCACCGGTCAGGACGTGAACATCCGTAGCGCCGTGGTGCGGTGCCGTTCGGCCAGGAGATCGAGGCGGATACCGGTGACGGCGGGCAGCAGCCGGGGCGGGCGTCGGGAAGCCTCCGCGCCGGCCAGCGCGATCGCCTCGACCTCGTCGGCGAGCCGGGCGAGCACGGCGGTGACGGCCAAGGGGTCCAGCCCCATCAGGCGGGTCGCGGCGGTCGCGGGTCCGGTGACCGTGGTGTGGGCGGCGACCAGGGCGGCGTCCGAGGGACGCAGGCCCGCGCCCGCGGCGACCATGCCTAATGCGCACGGGTGGTGCGGTGCACGTGGACCGGGCGGCACGGGCCAGGCGGCCCGGCCCGCTCGCAGCAGCGTGCGTCCCTGAGCCCGGCTCGCGTCGCGTTGGGCGGGGGAGGGTATCCGGGCGTCAAGCTCGGCGTCCAAGGTGGCGATGGTGGCGGGTGTGGCGGGTGTGGCGATGGTGGCGGGTGTGACGGATGCGGTGGGGACGTGGTCGGCGTGTGGCGCCCGCGTCGCGGGACCCGGCTGCGTGCCGGCCCGGCAGGCCGCGGCCGCGAAGGCCGCGGCGACCAGGCCGGTCGTGGTGAGCCGTCCGACGAGGAAGGCCGCCAGATCGGACAGGTTCGCCAGACTCCCGTCCGTCACCGCTGCTTCAACACCGCCCGAGTGGGCGTGACCTCCCGTGGGCATCCGGCCGTCCGCGAGGACCAGCAGCGTCGCCCGCCGTCCGGATCGCCCGGTCGGACCAGCCACGTCCTCGATCCCGCCGTCCCGTGCGGTATCGCCCTCAATCGTCACCGTAGCCGCTCCCGGCGTTAGTCCGTATCCGAACCGCTGTGGCGTTTACATTCATCGGGCCCGGAAAATTCATCGGACCTGGAAGCCTCTGGATACGCAGTGACAGCCGCGGTAAGAACCGTCGGAACACTCAGAATCAGAACATTCAGAACAGGAAGTAGCGCTGGGTCATCGGAAGTTCGCTCACCGGATCCGCCTCGATCGCCTCACCGTCCACCGTGACGGTGAACGTGTCGGGGTCCACCCGGATGTCCGGTGTCGCGGTGTTCTCGGGAAGATCCGCCTTGCCGCGGCGGCGCACATCCGCGACCGGCACCACCGGGGTGGCGAGCCCCAGCCGTCCGGGCAGCCCGTCCTCGATCGCCGCCGGGGCAACGAAGATCAACGACGACGCGGCGGCCGGACCACGGGCGGCTCCCCACATCGGCCGGGGCAGCACCGGCTGCGGGGTCGGGATGGAGGCGTTCGCATCGCCCATCGCGGCCCAGGCGATGAACCCGCCCTTGAGGACCAGCGACGGCCGCACCCCGAAGAACGCCGGGTCATACAGCACCAGGTCGGCGAGCTTGCCGGGTTCCACCGAGCCGATCTCCGCGTCCAGGCCGTGCGCCACCGCCGGGCAGATCGTGTACTTGGCGATGTAGCGCCGGGCCCGGGTGTTGTCGGCCCGATCGTCGCCGGCCAGGGACCCGCGCCGGAGCTTCATCACATGCGCGGTCTGCCAGGTACGCAGGACGACCTCGCCGATCCGGCCCATCGCCTGCGAGTCCGAACCGATCATCGAGATCGCGCCCAGGTCGTGCAGGATGTCCTCGGCTGCGATCGTCGACGGCCGGATCCGGCTCTCGGCGAAGGCCAAGTCCTCGGGCACGCTGGGGTTGAGATGGTGACAGACCATCAGCATGTCGAGGTGCTCGTCGAGGGTGTTGACGGTGTGCGGGCGGGTCGGATTCGTCGATGACGGCAGCACGTTGCCGGCGGCCGCGACCGTGATGATGTCCGGGGCATGCCCGCCGCCGGCCCCCTCGGTGTGGTAGGCATGGATCGCCCGGCCGGCGATGGCGGCCAGCGTGTCCTCGACGAAGCCGGCCTCGTTCAGGGTGTCGGAGTGCAGCGCAACCTGGACGCCGGCGGCGTCGGCGACCCGCAGGCAGGCGTCGATTGCGGCCGGCGTCGTCCCCCAGTCCTCGTGCAGCTTGAAGCCGGCCGCCCCGGCTCGCAGCTGTTCCCACATCGACTCGTCGCTGACCGTGTTGCTCTTGCCGAGTAGGACAACGTTGACCGGCCAGTCGTCCAGCGCGGACAGCATCCGCGCCAGGTTCCAGGATCCGGGCGTCACCGTCGTCGCCTTCGTGCCCTCGGCCGGGCCGGTGCCGCCGCCGATCAGCGTGGTGATGCCGGCGCCCAGCGCCTCCGGAACCTGCTGCGGGCAGATCAGATGGACGTGGCAGTCCACCGCGCCGGCGGTGAGGATCTTCCCGTTACCGGCGATGATCTCGGTGCCGGGCCCCATCACCAGCTCGGGATGGACGCCGTCCATTGTGTCCGGGTTGCCGGCCTTACCCAGCGCGACGATCCGGCCGTCGCGGATCCCCACGTCGGCCTTGACCACACCCCAGTGGTCGAGAACGACGGCGCCGGTGATGACGAGGTCGGGCGCACCCTCGGCGCGGGTTGCCAGGGACTGCCCCATCGACTCACGGATGACCTTGCCGCCCCCGAAGACGGCCTCGTCACCGGTCCCGGTGCCCGCCGGCCCGCGGCTGCGGTCCTCCGTCACCTCGATGAACAGGTCGGTGTCCGCGAGCCGGATACGGTCGCCGACCGTGGGGCCGTACAGGGCCGCGTAGCGGGAGCGGTCGAGTCGGCTCACGAACCCTCTCCCTGAAAGCCCGATATATCCTCAATCGTCGCGGTGTCCGCAATCCGGGTGCCGCTCGCGGCGTCCAACGGGCCGGCCGATTCCGGTCGCAGGCCCGGCACGACCCGGGCGCCGGCCAGCGGCACCAGTTCGATCTCGCGTTCCACGCCGGGTTCGAAGCGGACCGCGGTGCCGGCGGGCACCGCGAGCCGGTGGCCCCAGGCACTCGCCCGGTCGAAGTCGAGAGCGGGGTTCGCCGCGGCGAAGTGGTAGTGCGAGCCGACCTGCACCGGCCGGTCGCCCATGTTACGGACCAGCACCGTGCGTACCGGGCGTCCGGCGTTGATCTCGACGGGATCGTCGCCGGTCAGGATCTCCCCGGGGATCACGGGATCGGCCGGTGGACGGTGACCAGCTTGGTGCCGTCCGGGAAGGTGGCTTCGACCTGCACCTCGCCGAGCATCTCCGGCACGCCCTCCATGACGTCGTCCCGGGTGAGCACGGTTCGCCCGGCGCTCATCAGGTCCGCGACGCCGCGACCGTCCCGCGCGCCCTCCAGCAGGAACGAGGTGATGATCGCGGTCGCTTCGGGATGGTTCAGCCGCAGCCCACGGGCTCGCCGTTCACGGGCGAGCCCGGCCGCCACATGGATCAGCAGTCGTTCCTGTTCATGGGGGCTCAGCAGCACGAATGCGAAGCCTAGCAGGTCGGGGAATGCCGCCGGCCTGGTTCGGTTCGGCGCGGTCCACGACACGCCGGCGAAGCTCCGGCCCAGATGCTCGTCGGACATATCGGGGCGCAATGTGACGGTCAGGTGAACGGCGACGCTCTCGTAGCTCAAGAAAAGTTTCGTCCAGGTTTCTGTCCCGACATTGCCGGGGACGCCGCGGGAGTGTGGTTCCGTCAACAGTAAGAATGGAGTTACTGGTAATTCACCCGGG
>NZ_CDXDOS010000027.1:13866-26859 GCF_978021245.1 Frankia sp. CoBUL1 | reverse complement strand
GGTTAAACGACAAGCTAAGCTTCATCACTGAGCGGAGCTGTGGGGCTCCGCGGTCAGCCGCGACATGTTCCTCGGTGTTCTCCTGGCCGGGGGGGGTGAGCGTCCGGCGAGGCGTCTCGCCCTCCTCAGCGCAGAGGGCGGACCCGGCAGGTGAATGACCAGGCCGGCGTCCGTGCGGGCATGCCTCGCCGGGCCGCGCACGTCGCGTCCGCGTCGATCGGCCGATGCGTGACGTCGTCGGTTGATCGGACACGGGGGTGTGCTGCCTTCGTCGTCGGGTGCGTACGCTGGTCCCTGCGGTCCGTCTGCGATCCCGGAGTGTGTGCGCGTGTTCGACACCCTTTCCAGCCGCCTCGACAAGGTCTTCGCGTCGCTGCGTGGCAGAGGGCGCCTTACCGATGCCGACATCGACGCCACCGCGCGGGAGATCCGGGTGGCTCTGCTTGAGGCGGACGTCGCGCTCCCGGTCGTCCGTGGCTTCGTGGCCGCGGTGAAGGAGCGTGCCCGCGGCGCCGAGGTCAGTGCGTCGTTGAACCCTGCCCAGCAGGTAATCAAGATTGTCAATGAGGAGCTCGTTGCGATCCTCGGCGGCGGCACGACGACGCTGCGGTATGCCAAGACCCCGCCGACAGTGATCCTGCTCGCCGGCCTGCAGGGAACGGGTAAGACCACCCTGGCCGGCAAGCTCGGGCGCTGGCTCAAGGCTCAGGGTCACACCCCGCTGCTGGTCGCGGCCGACCTGCAGCGTCCGAACGCGGTCAACCAACTGCAGGTGGTCGGGGCGCGGGCCGGGGTGGAGGTCTTCGCGCCCGAGCCCGGCAACGGGGTCGGGGATCCGGTGCGCGTCGCGCGCGACGCGCTCGCGCACGCGCACCGGCAGGTCTTCGATGTGGTCGTCGTCGACACGGCCGGGCGGCTCGGCGTCGACGAGGAGATGATGCGGCAGGCGGCCGACATCCGCGACGCCGTCTCACCGGATGAGATTCTCGTCGTCCTGGACGCGATGATCGGTCAGGACGCGGTCGCGACCGCGAGCGCCTTCGCCGATGGCGTGGGATTCAGCGGAGTGGTCCTGACCAAGCTCGATGGCGACGCGCGCGGTGGTGCGGCCCTTTCGGTCGCCCAGGTGACCGGTCGGCCGATCATGTTCGCCTCCACCGGTGAGGCCCTGGACGACTTCGACGTCTTCCACCCGGAACGCATGGCGTCGCGGATCCTCGGCATGGGTGACGTCCTCACCCTCATCGAGCAGGCCGAGAAGGCGTTCGAGGCCGAGCAGGCCGAGGCCATGGCGGCGAAGATGGTCGCCTCCGAGTTCACGCTCGAGGATTTCCTCGAACAGATGCTCGCGGTCCGCAAGATGGGCCCGATCGGCAACCTGCTCGGCATGCTGCCGGGTATGGGCCAGATGAAGGATCAACTGGCGCAGGTCGACGATCGGGACGTCGATCGGGTGGTTGCGATCATTCGGTCCATGACGCCGACGGAACGGCGTGATCCCAGGATCCTGCAGGCGTCCCGCAAGGCTCGGGTCGCGCGTGGATCCGGGGTCACGGTCACCGAGGTCAACCAGCTGCTGGACCGGTTCGCCGAGGCCCGCAAGATGATGCGACAGATGGCTGGCGGCATGGGGATGCCGGGGGGGGTGGGTCGAGCGAAGGCCGCCTCGGCTCGCAAGGCAGCGAAGAAGGGCAAGGGAGCCAGCCGCAAGGGTAATCCGGCGGCACGGGCGGCCCAGGCCAAGGCGCAGAAGTCCACTGCGCAGGAGCGGCCGGCGAAGGGCCCCGCGCTTCCGGACGGCATGCCGGATCTCTCGGCGCTGATGCGGCAGCAGGACGGCTTCGGTGGGATGCCGCCGCGCGGCCCCCGCGGGGGCCGTTGACCCTGTCTTCCGCACACGGTGCCGTGACCTGCGACGATGCATCGCATGATCAAATCGGTCAGCGCCCTGACCTGGGACGACGCGCGCATGTGCGGAGAACGGGGTTGACCCGCGCGATGCGGCCGTGGCGAGTGCACGGGCTCCCCGCTCGTGTGCGGCGGTCACGATCTGGCAGACTGTAAGCTCAATACAGGCCCTGCCTGCCAGCGTCGGTGTGGCTGCCCTCATTCCTCGCGGTGTCGCGCGGGAGATGTGTGAGTGGCTGTCCGGCGCGGGTGCTTCCCACCACCGGGGCTCCATGCGCAGCCATGGAAAACCAGTGGTCATCGACATGTCTGGAGCCGTTCGACCACCGTGGCAACCAAGATTAAACTGCAGCGTCTCGGCAAGATGCGCGAGCCGCACTACCGCATCGTCGTGGCTGATGCCCGTACCAAGCGGGATGGTCGGGTCATCGAGTCCATCGGGCAGTACCACCCCAAGTCCGACCCGAGCATCATCAAGGTCGACGCCGAGCGGGTGGGGCACTGGCTCTCGGTCGGTGCACAGCCCACCGAGCCCGTCCTCGCGATCCTCAAGGTCACCGGGGACTGGCAGAAGTTCAAGAACCTGCCGGCGCCCCCGCCGATGAAGGTCGCCGAGCCAAAGGCGGACAAGCGGGAGATCTTCCAGGCGGCCGCGCGGGCCGCCGCAGGCGCCGAGGACCGGCCGGCGACCACGCCGAAGAAGGCCAAGAAGTCCGGGTCGGCAGAGGAAGCGGAAGCCGCCCCGGCCACGGACGCACCGGCCGCGGGGCAGTAGGTGCTGGAGGCGGCCCTCGAACATCTCGTGCGAGGCATCGTCGATCACCCCGACGACGTCCGGGTGGACCTGAACAACGGTCGGCGTGGACGCACCCTGGAGGTGCGGGTGCACCCCGAAGATCTCGGGAAGGTCATCGGTCGGCGAGGTCGTACCGCTCGTGCGCTGCGCGCGGTGATGGGTGGTGTCGGAGGCCGGGCCCTTCGGATCGACGTCGTCGATGTGGACCGTTAGGACCTGCCGGCGTTGTCGCGAGCTTCGTCCTGATTGCCCGAGAAGTCGTGGCTGAGGAGATCGTCGTCGGGCGGATCGGCCGTCCGCATGGCATCCGCGGTGAGGTCACGATCGAGATTCGTACCGACGTGCCCCACCGCAGGTTTGTCGTAGGGGCGGTCCTCGGTCGCGAAGGGGGGGGGACTGCGCTCACCGTCTCCGGCGCTCATTGGCACTCGGGCCGCCTGTTGCTTCATTTTCGCGGGGTGGACGATCGTGGCGCCGCGGAGGCGCTGCGCGGCGTGCTCCTGACCATCGACGCGGATCAGGCGGGATCGCCGCTCGACGACGCCGACGGTGACGGCGAGGCTGTGGAGATGTGGTGGGATCGGGACCTGGTCGGCCTGCGGGCGGTGACCACGGCGGGCATGTTGTTGGGGCACGTCACCGACATCATTCACTCCCCTGCGGGAGACCTGCTCGCGATCGGCGGCCCGGACGGTGGTGAGCATCTCGTCCCCTTCGTCCGTGACATCGTGCCGACCGTCGACCCCCCCGCCGGCCGGATCGTCGTGGATCCGCCGCCCGGCCTGCTCGATCTCGATTGACCCGGGTCCTGGGCGGGAAGTCGGCTGCGGGCCCTCGGCCCGGTCTTCGGCTGGCGGGTAGATCGGGTTTCTTGGCAGGCAGCCGATATCTCTGAAAGAGCCGATATCTCTGAAAGCAGCCGATGCGCGCCGACATCGTCACCATCTTCCCGGCCTATCTCGAGCCCCTGCGTCTGTCGCTCGTGGGCCGGGCTCAGGAGCACGGAACCCTGCAGATCCATACACATGATCTGCGGATGTGGACCACGGATGTTCATCGCACCGTGGATGACGCCCCCTACGGGGGAGGCCCGGGGATGGTCATGCGGCCCGAGCCCTGGGACGCGGCGTTGTCGCAGATCACCGCACGAGTGGCCGGTAGCCGGCCCCGGGTCGTCGTGCCGACCCCGGCGGGGACTCCGTTCACTCAGCGCCACGCCGAAGAACTGGCGCGCGAGCCCTGGCTGGTGTTCTGCTGCGGGCGCTACGAGGGCATCGACGCCAGAGTGATCGAGACCTGGGCCGATGACGAGATCTCCATTGGAGACTATGTGCTGGCCGGGGGCGAGGCCGCGACCCTGGTGATTCTCGAAGCGGTTACGCGGCTGCTGCCCGGAGTACTCGGTAACAGTGCCTCAGCCGCCGATGACTCTTTCTCCGACGGCTTGCTGGAAGGCCCGGTCTACACCCGTCCGCCGGTATGGCGGGGGACCGAGGTGCCGCCTGTTCTCCGCTCAGGCGATCATGAGGCGATCGCCCGCTGGCGTCGTTCCCAGGCGCTTCGTCGTACCCTGTTGCGGCGCCCGGACCTCCTGGAACGCCGCGAGTTCGCCGAAGCGGACCGAGTCGTACTCGCTGCCGCCGCGGCCGAGGCGGCCGGGCGGATGCTGCCGGCCCCCACCGAGGGGACGGGCCTGATCCATCATCGTGACGTCGAGGGGCCGGGCGAGGGGTAGGGCGGTCCGGTCTCTCTCCCGGGTGTGGCACAGTAGAATGCAGTGTCCGTCGGTTCGTGACCGGTTCGGGCGGCCTCGGGTCGCATGTCTTTCCCGCGGGACACCTCGCGGTGATTGCGTCCACCCATGCCGGCCGGGTCGGCCTGGACCACGGATTGTCCACCTCGGTGCGTTCCGGGGCCGCGGACCATCCATCTCAACTCTTCAGGAAGCGACTGCCATGCACACCCTGGACAGCCTCGACGCCGAGTCGCTGAGGACCGACGTGCCCGAGTTCTGGCCGGGCGACACCCTCAAGGTCCACGTGCGGGTCGTCGAAGGAAACCGTCAGCGCATCCAGGTCTTCCAGGGGGCCGTCATCCGCCGCCAGGGTGGCGGGGTGCGGGAGACCTTCACCGTCCGTAAGGTCAGCTTCGGCGTAGGTGTGGAACGGACCTTTCCCCTCCACAGCCCGATCGTCTCGAAGATCGAGATCGTGAGCCGTGGTGACGTCCGACGGGCCAAGCTGTACTACCTGCGTCAGCTGCGCGGTAAGGCCGCCAAGATCAAGGAGAAGCGTGAGCCGGTCGCGCGCTGAGGCCACCGCCACCCCGTGACGCGTCCGGATTCTCCATCCGCGACTTGCCGGTTGCCCGTGCAGGTGGCGCCGCCGTTGATGGACGAAGATAGGCGGCACGGTCCGCAACGCTGTCGCAAGGTGCGGCTGGTGGCACGTCGACCGGTCCGATGAGGTTTGACGGTCGATTCTGCGAGGTGGCGGCGTGAATGCATCCGATCCCAGTGGGCCTCGGGTACCGGGAAGAACCGAGGGCGGTCAGCCGGACGGTGCGCGGCCGACCCCTGCGGCCGAGCCTGACGGCCCGAAGGACCAGGCGCAGCCCGACGGCCCGGAAGCCCCCGGTCGTCGGGTTTCCCGGCCCGAGGCGGCGCGGACCCGTGGCCGTGGCTCGTTCCTCCGCGAGCTCCCGGTCCTTGTGCTGATCGCCTTTCTGCTCGCCCTGCTCATCAAGGCTTTTCTGGTCCAGGCGTTCTGGATCCCCTCGGAATCGATGGAGCGGACGCTGCTGGTCGACGACCGGGTTCTCGTCAACAAGGTCGTCTACCACTTCCGCGACGTGCACCGGGGTGAGATCGTCGTCTTTAATGGCAAGGGAACCGGATTCGATCATGCCGAGTCCGTCGTCCCGCCGCCGAGCAACGCGTTCAGCGGGTTCGTTCGTGGCGCGCAGAACCTGTTGGGTCTCGGGGCCCCGAGCGAGACCGACTTCATCAAACGCGTCATAGCGGTCGGCGGCGACACGGTCGCGTGTTGCGATACCGCGGGCAGGGTCTCGGTCAACGGCCATCCGCTCGACGAGCCGTACGTCTACCAGAACGACTATCAGCGGTTCGGTCCGCTGACCGTCCCGGCTGGCTACCTGTGGGTGATGGGTGACCATCGCGGGGCCTCCTCGGATGCCCGGCAGAACGGACCGATCCCGAAGCATGCGGTGGTGGGACGGGCCTTCGTCCGTGTCTGGCCACTTGGCCGGTTCGGCTTCCTGGGCGTTCCGAACGATTTCGCCGGGATTCCCGCCGCGTCGGTGCTGCCTCCGGCTCCTCGTGCGTCGGCCGGGTCGACCACATCCGCCGCGCTGTCTTCTACCGGCGACGCCGTGGTGCCGCTGCCGGGCTACCCGGCCACGGATGACGTGTCCCTGTTCGCCTTTGCCGTGCTGATCCCCCCGGCGTGGACCGCCACCCGTCGGCCTCGCCGGATGCCACGAGGATCCACGCGCACGTGCGCACCAGGGACGGCTCGCCGCCGCGGTCCGTCATGAGACACTACGGTGTCGCTCTTCGCCGGGATGCCGGGCTGTTCGGTTACGAGCGCGCCCTGAACAGGCATGGTCTCGGCCCGGTCGCAGGGGTCGATGAGGCGGGTCGTGGGGCATGCGCCGGACCCCTGGTCGTCGCCGCGGTGATTCTGGCTCCGGAGGCTCGTCAGCGGCTGGCGCGGTTGGCCGACTCCAAGCTCCTGACCGAGCAGATCCGCGAGAGTGTTTTCGAGGACGTGATGGTCGCCGCCGCGGCGTGGTCGACCGTCGTCATCTCCGCGGCCGAGATCGATCGGGTCGGCCTGCACGTGGCCAACATCACCGGAATGCGACGCGCGGTGGCGCGCCTGTCTGCGCGCCCGGGTTACGTGCTCACGGATGGATTCGCGGTCGCCGGTTTCGGAGTGGAGTCGTTGGCGGTGGTGAAGGGAGACCGGGTGGTCGCGTGCGTGGCGGCAGCTTCGGTCGTGGCGAAGGTGACGAGGGACCGGATCATGCGTGCGTTGCACACGCGCTATGCCGAGTACGATTTCGCGCAGCACAAGGGATACGTCACCGCGGCCCACGCGGCGGCGCTGGCGCGCTGCGGACCGTGTGACGAGCATCGGATGTCGTACGTCAACGTGGCTGCGCATGCGGCGACGACGAGGGAAGCACGATCGTTGCGGCTGGAGGACAGGGTGCTTGTGACCAGCCGGCATGGCGTCACGGAGACTGTATGAGCGCGGAAGACCTCGAGAAGTACGAGACCGAGATGGAGCTGCAGCTCTATCGCGAGTACCGCGACGTGGTGGGGCTGTTCTCGTATGTGATCGAAACCGAGCGCCGCTTCTACCTCGCGAACGACTACCAGATCGAGGTCAGGAACAGCACGGACGGCGAGGTCTTCTTCGAGTTGATCTTGAGGGACGCCTGGGTGTGGGACATGTTCCGGCCTGCGCGTTTTGTTAAGAATGTCCGAGTAGTCACCTTTAAAGATATCAACGTCGAGGAGTTGACCAAGGCCGAGCTCTGACCTAGATCCGCCAGTAGCTGGTGATGTTGGGGGTTCGTAGATCGTTGGAACGTGAGCGGGTGCCTGCCGTGCAGGAAGAATCGGGGTTACCACCACCAACCGATGGCGTCCTGACGAGAGGCACCCGCCGGGTAAAGAGACTACGCAGATCGACCGGGCCGCGGAAACGGGCCCTGCGGGTTCGGGTCGGGCCGGCGGACCGGTCGCTGACCGGGTTGGCTGGCCTGGCGGCGGTGAGCGACCTGGTGGATCGGCTCGGGGTCGTTGAGACGCTCGACGAGCGGGTCGGGCCGGTCAAGCAGCGGGCGCGGGGACTGTCGGCCGGGGAGTTGCTGGTCGGGTTGGCCACGGCGCAGTTGACAGGGCAGGCGACGCTGTCCGGGCTGGACCGGCTGCGGTCCGACGAGGCGGGTGGGCTGCTGGCGGCGGTGCCGTTCGCGCCGTCGCGGACGGCGGCGAGGCTGGCGGCCAGGTTCGGGCCGGGCGCGTTGGCCGGGGTCGAGGCGACGGTCGGGGTGCTCGCCGGCCGCTGGCTGGCCCGGTTACCCGCGCAGCGCCGGGCCGAGCTGGTCACGGGGCGGCCGACGCTGGACCTGGACTCCTCGGATGTCGAGGTCTTCGGCCGCACGAAGCGCGGCGTGGCCTATACCTATGAGGGGAAGAAGGCCGGCCGCTGCTGGCGTCATGGGCCAGGACCGGGCTGGTCCTGGCCGCGGACCTGCTCGCCGGCGACCAGGACGTCCGTCCGCGCGCGGCCGGCCTGTTCGCGCGGGCTCGGGCGAACCTGCCGGTCGCGGTCTGCGCGCCGCCGCTGCTGCGCGCGGGCTCGGGGTTCTTCACCGGCGACCTCGCCCGCGCCGCCGTGGCCGCGGGGGTGGACTTCGCGATCGCCGCGCCGCGTAACTCCGCGTTCTGGCGCGCCTACGCCGCCGTCGAGGAGACGTCCTGGACGGACGCGCGGGACATGACCGGCGCCCAGGTCGCCACCAGTAGCTACGCTCCGACCGGCTGGCCGCCCGGCACCTACACGATCATCCGCCGGGTGAAGGTCCCCGCCACCGAGATCTCCACCGACCCCCGCTCACGGCGGCGGCGCACCATCCCGAAAGCCCAGCTCACCCTCGCGCTCGACGGAATCGTCGACCATGCCTGGGCGGTCAGCTTCATCGTCACGAACATCCCCGCCGACGACGGGCCGGACATCGTCGCGCTCGAGTACTGGTTCCGCGGCCGCGCCGACATCGAGACCCAGATCAAGGACCACAAACTCGGCGCCGGCCTACGCCACCTGCCCTCAGCCGACCCGACCATCAACACCGTCTGGACGTGGGCCGCGATCCTCGCCGGCTGGCTGTCCACCCTGCTCCAGACGCTCACCGGGTTCGACCAGCGCGCCGGGCGCGCGCACGGCGACCGGCTCCGCCACGAACTGATCACCATTCCCGGCCGGGTCACCCGCCACGCAGGCCAACTGATCCTGCGCCTGCCACCCGGCCGCGACCAGCACCTAACCACCGCCCTCGCCCGGCTGCGCGCCCTGCCCGCGGCCGTCTGACCAGCCCGTTCTCTACGCGGAACACGCCCCCGGGCCGTGGACCCGGCGCTCACCCGGCACGACAGCCGGGCCTTCACCCTGCCCAGCCGTCGAAAACAACATCAACAAGCCCGAAAAGGGAAGATCACCGAACTTTGATCATGCAAGCCGGCGCTACTAGCGAATCTAGGTCTGACGCCGACTCTCGGCGTCACGCTTTCCCGGCCCGGCTGCCTGATTGCCTCGGCATCTTGATCGTCTCGGCGGTATGTTCGGCGGATCGGCACCTCATTCCGGTCGGCTGTCGCCTGAATCGACCGTGCGATTCGACCCGTCACCGAAGCCCGTGATGACCCGCTGAGATGTCCGCCCAGCTCGCTCCTGTGGAGAAACCCTCGTCATCCACATGTCGATCATGTGGATGGCTCTCCGGCCCGCCCACGTCCACGCTGGTCACGACCGGCGGGCACCCGTCCCCCGGCGAACGGGAGCGGCGATGCGGGCAAAGGACGCACTGGGCAGGTTCGGCGAAGATGTCGCAGCCCGCCATCTGGCGGCGGTCGGCGCCGAGATCCTCGACCGTAACTGGCGCTGCCGCGAGGGCGAGCTCGTTGTGCAGGACGGTGAGAGCCTGGTGTTCTGCGAGGTCAAGACCCGATCCGGGACGCGTTACGGATCGGCCGCCGAGGCCGTCGTAGGTCGCAAGGCGGTTCGGATCAGACGCCTGGCCGCCCGGTGGCTCGCCGAGCACCCCCACGCCTCGTCATTGGTGCGTTTCGACGTCCTCCTGGTGTCCCGTCCTTCGACGGGCCCGGTTCGTGTCGAGCACATCCGGGGAGCGTTCTGATGGCTCTCGCGCGGGCCCGGGCGGTGGCGGTCGTCGGGGTCGAAGGTCACATCGTCGAGGTGGAGGCGGATCTCGCCGATGGTCTTCCGCGGCTGACTCTCATCGGTCTGCCCGATGCCGCGTTGCATGAGTCGCGGGATCGGATTCGCGCCGCGATCGTGAACTCGGGCCAACGGTGGCCTGATCGTCGCATCACACTCGGGTTGTTCCCCGCCACCCTCCCGAAATCGGGCAGTGGTTTCGACCTGGCCATGGCGGTGGCGATCCTCACCGCGGCCGGCGTGGTGCCGCGCGCAGCCCTGCTCCGCCGGGTACTCATCGGCGAGTTGGCGCTGGATGGCCGGGTGCGCGGTGTCCGCGGGGTGCTCCCGGCGGTACTTCGGGCGGTGGCCGCCGGTGTCGAACGGGTCGTGGTGCCGGCGGGCAACGCCGCCGAGGCGGCGCTGGTACCGGGCGCGGTGGTGGAGCCCGCTGTCGATCTCATCAGTGTGCTGGCGCTCCTGCGGGGAGAGATCGCCGCCGAGCCCGTGGAGGCCCCCACGACCGAAGCTGCCTCCACCGACGGTCAGGCCGGGGATCTGGCGGACGTGGCGGGGCAGAGCAGGGGCCGGCTGGCCGTCGAGGTCGCGGCTGCCGGTGGTCACCACCTGTTCATGCAGGGGCCGCCCGGCAGTGGCAAGACCATGCTGGCCGACAGACTGCCCGGGTTGCTGCCGAACCTCGGTACCGAGGCCGCTCTCGAGGTGACCGCGGTCCATTCGGTCGCCGGCCTGCTGCCCGCGGACTGCCCGCTCGTCACCCGACCGCCGTATCGCAGTCCGCACCACAGTGCGACCCCGGCGGCACTCGTCGGAGCAGGCTCGACGGTGATCCGGCCCGGGCTGGCCAGTCAGGCGCACCGGGGCATCCTATTTTTGGACGAGGCGGCGGAGTTTACCCGTCAAAGTCTCGATGCGCTACGTCAACCGTTGGAGAGCGGAGAGATCGAGATCGCCCGCGCTCGCGCGACGACCCGGTTTCCCGCCCGCTTTCAGCTGGTTCTGGCGGCGAATCCCTGCCCGTGTTCGAAGGCCCGCGGCCCGCGCGCGGTGGGCTGCGAATGTCCGAGCCTGGTCCGTCGGCGCTATCTGGCCCGTCTGTCCGGGCCGCTCCTGGATCGGATCGACATCCAGGTGGCGTTGAGTGCTCCGAGCCGGGCGGAGCTATGGGCGGACCGTGGCCAGGGTGATTCGTCCGCGGTTGTCGCGGCGCGGGTCGCTGCGGCCTAGGATGCGACCCGGGTCCGACTGGCCGGAACGCCGTGGCGGCTCAACGCGGAGGTGCCGGGGCCGGCGATGCGCCGACTGTGGCCGCTGCCGGCGAGGGCGACGGCCGTGGCCGAGCGGGCATTCGAAAGAGGCCTGCTCACCGCGCGCGGTCTCGACCGTGTCCTGAGGTTGGCGTGGACCTTCGCCGATCTTGCCGGGCGGGGCACGCCCGGTCCCGAGCAGTTCGGTGCCGCTCTGGATCTGAGATTGCCCGGGTGGTCGGCATGAGCGTGGGAGACCCCCGTGGGGACGCTCCTGACCGTGACGTGAACCGTGTCGCCCAGCAGGAAGAAGCCGCATCCGGTGCCGTCTTCAGGGAGTGGGACATGAGCTCGACGACTCCGCCGGATGCCCGGGGGGCGGATCCAGCTTCCGCGCCCGGGAGGGTGGCACCGGGTGACAGCGACTGGTCGGATCCCGAGCGGTTGGCCCGTGTCGCCCTGGCTCGCGTCTTCGGCCCGGAACATCGTCGCGCGGCCGTCGAGGTCAGGCGTCGGGGTGCGTCCGAGGTGTGGAACGCGCTCCGGGCGGCGCATCCGAGTGTCGATCCGGTTCGGGACCTGGACGCGGCATGGCGCGCCGGCGCCCGGCTGGTCTGTCCCCAGGACGCCGAGTGGCCCCTCGAACTGGATGCCCTGGACCGCCTTCGGGACGCGGGGGATGGTTCGGTGATCGGCACTCCACTGGCTCTGTGGGTTCGCGGTCCGGTCAACCTGAGCGAGCTCCCACCCCGGGCGGTCACAGTCGTGGGCTGCCGGACCGCGACCAGCTACGGGCTGCACCTCGCCGGAGAGATCGCGTTTGCGATGGCGGAACAGGGATGGGCCGTGGTGTCGGGAGCCGCGTTCGGCATTGACGCAGCGGCACATCGGGGGGCGTTGGCCGCAGCCGGACCGACGGTGGCGGTGCTCGCCGGGGGTGTTGACGTTCCCTACCCGACCGCCCATGTGGAACTGCTGGAGGAGATCGCCCGTACCGGGGCGGTAGTCAGCGAGGTGTCGCCGGGCACGCCGCCGTACCGACGCCGATTCCTCACCCGTAATCGCATCATCGCGGCTCTGTCCCGGGGGACGGTCCTGGTCGAGGCGGGCCACCGTAGCGGCGCGCTGAACACGGTTGCTCACACCCGTCGGCTCGGTCGTCCCGTCATGGTTGTTCCGGGGCCGGTGACCAGCGCCATGAGCGCAGGCTGTCACCGGCTGCTCCGGGACTTCCGTGAACAGACGGTTCTGGTCACCGGGGCCGAGGACATCAGGGAGGAAATCGCGAGTATCGGATCGCTCGTACAGCGGCCGGAGAGCGGGAATGGCCCGCGGGACGGATTGTCCGAGGCGGTGCGCGAGTTTCTCGACGCGATGCCGGCCCGCGCTGCCGTCGGGGTGTCCGTGCTGGCGCGCCGCACCGGCCTGCGCCCCGAGGCGGTGCTGGCGATGCTGGGCCCACTCGCGGTGGAGGGGCTGGTCGAGAACGTGGCGGGCGGTTACCGCCTCACGGATCTGGGCCGAGCGCCGTCGAACCCGTCCCATCCCGCAACGTCCGGTACCCAACCGGGTGCCGCCCACGGCGGGGCGGATCGTTCCCCGACGCGCAGTACCGCGGATCCGGGACCCGACGGCGAAAACCCCGACGGGGAGACCTGAGTCAGCCCGGATGCAATGTCCCCGGGTGCAGTGTCACGGACGCCGCAGCGTCTTGACGAGAACCATCGATGTTGCCACGGTCGTCTCATGGCCCTGCGAGGCGAGAGCGCCGAGGAGCCCGCCGACGGTCGGCTTCTGCCGCGGCAGCGCCCCCGAGCGACGTGTGGATCAGACGCCCTGCCAGTCGAGATCGTCGAGACACCCGAGTCCGACTGGGACGCGGCGGTCGCGGGTTTTCTCCGCCACCTCATCGCGGAGCTGGCCCGATCTCCTGAGACCGTGCGTGCCTACGCCGCCGACCTCGCCAACCTGCGCGCTCATGCGGAGCGGATGGGCTGTTCGGTCCTCGCCGACCTCGATCTGGCGCTTTTGCGGAGCTGGCTCGCTTCGATGC
>NZ_CDXDOS010000027.1:0-13499 GCF_978021245.1 Frankia sp. CoBUL1 | reverse complement strand
GCGCCGCCGGGGCGGCGCCGGCAAGCCTGGCCCGGCGCGCCTCGATGGCCCGGGTCTTCTCTTCCTATGCGGCGCGCCGTGGCTTCCTCGACACCGACGTCGCCGCACGGCTCGTGGGTAACCGTACGGTCAGAAGGGTGCCTGAGGTGCTCACCGCCGCGGCCGCGCGTCAGCTCCTTGAGAACCCTTCGCCTGATGTGTCGCCCCCGGGCACGTCGCAGCCGTCTGGGCTGCCGGACTCGACGGCAGACTCCGAGCGGGTCGTACGGCGGGCGGTGGAGCTGCGGGACGCACTCGTTCTCGAGCTTCTGTATGGCAGCGGAATCCGGGTGTCCGAGCTGTGCGGTCTTGACCTGGGGCACATTGATGACGACCGAAGGTTGCTGCGGGTCCTCGGTAAGGGCGGCAAGGAACGCAGCGTGCCGTTCGGCGTGCCGGCGGTGGCCGCCCTACGGTCCTGGAGATCAACGGGACGGCCGCGGCTGATGACCGCCCGTAGCGGGCGTGCGCTGCTCCTCGGCCTGCGCGGAGGTCGCCTCGATCCGCGCACGGTACGGCGGATTCTGACGACGAGGGTGGCGGCCGGTGTCGCTCCGGCCGGCCTGACTCCGCATGGTCTGCGGCATTCGGCGGCGACGCACATGCTGGAAGGCGGGGCCGATCTGCGCTCCGTCCAGGAATTTCTCGGCCATGCGAGTCTCGCGACCACGCAGATCTACACCCATGTGACACCGGAACGGTTGCGCGCGGCCTTCGAGCAGGCTCACCCCCGAGCCTGAGACAAGGCCGGGGACCCAGGGGAGCGATCTGCTGGGAGGAGGGGCAGGAGGCGGGGCGGAGTTCTGCGGAAGAACAGCAGGGGATCGAGGTAGTCCGTCCCGCGCAGAAGCCCCCAGTGCAGGCATGCGGCCACCGGACAGCCTGGATGGCCATCGCTCATCCAGCCGAGCAGGTCTCCGGCTCGGACCGCGGTTCCGGGGCTGATCGCCGGCGTCAGTGGTTCGTAGGTCGTGCGGAGGTCGCCATGCGTGACGGTGACGATGCCGCGGTTCGCTACGGACCCGGCGAAACTCACCACCCCGTCGGCTGCGGCGAGAACCGGGGCTGCCGGAGAGGTCTTGAGGTCGACTCCGCGATGACCGGGTCCGTAGGGCGAAGGCGGGCGTTCGAAACCGCGGCTCACCGTGACGGCCCCCGACAACGGCCATCGCAGAGCCCGGACCCCGCCGCCGTGGGCCGGCGGTGCCGCGGAGTTCTCCGGTCCGACGTCGCCGGCTGGCGGGTCCGGCTGCTCGTCCCCTTCTCCGCCGCCCAGCGGGCCAGCGGCCGGCGGGGTCACGGCCGGCCGCGTTCGTTCCCCGGCCCGGCGGGCCGCCGGGCCGGGGGGATCGTGGGGCGGAGAGCGGCCGGACGGCGGGAGTCTCCGGTCGTCGAGGTGACGAGGTCGCTTTCGGCGAGGGGGCCGGGGGCGAGGGGGCCGGGTGTGCCGCCGGCGTCGACCGCGCCGTGGACGGATCAGGTGTCGTCGAGGGTTTCGCCGACGTGCCGGGGGTGAGCCTGAGAGGAGGTGGGCCCGCGGTCCTCACCACAGCCCGAACCTGGCTGATCCCCAGAGCCTGCTCGATGACGTCGTGGCGGGGCTCGGTACCGAACCCGTCACCGGGGCCGAGCCCACCGGCGGAGTCGGTCGCACCGGACGGGGCAGACCCCCCGGGCTCGGACAAGGAGTCGGACAAGGCGGTGGTGCTCCGTTGCGGATCACGTGTCGCCAGGACGAGGCGTGGCCCGTCGGCGTGCGGCTTGATCGGCATCGTGACGGGCCGTCCCAGGGCGATCAGGATGGCGACCGCCGGGATGACGAGCCAGAGCGGGTCGAAGCGTGGCAAAGGGGGCATGACGGTGACACCTCCGGGTCCGGGGGAGGCGCGGCGGCCGGATCCGGTCCAGGTCCGCTCGTCCGGCCGCCGCTGTGCCGGTCCGAAGAGGGGAGCGGACCGGCCTCGTCCACGGTGCGGCGTTTTGACGCCGTTGGGTAGACCGGCCGTGTGATCTGTGGATAACTCCCGCCGCGTGCTGTCGATGCCCGCGCTCTGTGGACATCGCCGGCCGGTCCGTTGATCCGATCCGCTGTGGTAGTCCGATGGATCCTCGTGCCCGGCGGGTATCATCGATCGCAGGGCCCGTCCACCGGGCCCAGTTCGCACGCCCACTTCCGATGATCCGGATCGGATCATCGGAAGGGTCTCCTCGGTCCGCCGCACAGCGGCGGCCACGACCAACCGGGCGTCAGGGGCTGCCGTCGTCAGATGGCGCCGTCACAACCGAGGCGTTCCGGCCCAGGCCGGGCGGGAAGGAGCGACGTCTGATGGCCGTCGTCACCATGAAGCAGCTGCTGGAGAGCGGTGTGCACTTCGGGCACCAGACCAAGCGCTGGAATCCGAAGATGAAGCGGTACATCTTCACCGAACGTAACGGCATTTACATCATCGACCTGCAGCAAACACTGTCCTACATCGACCGCGCCTACGACTTCGTCAAGGAGACCGTGGCGCACGGTGGGACGGTCCTGTTCATCGGGACGAAGAAGCAGGCCCAGGAGGCAATCGAGGAGCACGCGGCCCGGGTCGGAATGCCGTACGTCAAGGAGCGGTGGCTCGGTGGTATGTTGACCAACTTCTCCACGGTCTACAAGCGTCTTCAGCGGCTCAAGGAGCTCGAGGAGATCGAGGTGACCGGCGGTACCGAGGTGCGCACGAAGAAGGAGCAGCTCGTGCTGACCCGGGAGAAGGTCAAGCTGGAGCGCACTCTCGGCGGTATCCGCGACATGAGCCGGGTGCCGAGCGCGGTGTGGGTCGTCGATACCAAGAAGGAGCACATCGCCGTCGGTGAGGCCCGCAAGCTCGGCATTCCCGTCGTGGCGATTCTCGACACGAACTGCGACCCGGACGAGGTCGACTACCCGATCCCCGGTAACGACGACGCGATCCGCAGCGCTGCCCTGCTCACCCGGGTAGTCGCCGATGCGGTCGCGGACGGTCTGATGGCCCGCGCGGGCGCCTCGAGCTCTGCCGATGCCAAGCCCGAGCAGTCCGCGGGTGAGGAGCCGCTCGCCGAGTGGGAGCAGGCCCTGCTGCGTGGTGAGGCACCAGCCGAGGCCCCGGGTGCGGTGGAGCCGGCGACGGCGGAGCCCGCGGACGGGACACGGCCGGACGCCGCGGTCGGCACCGCGGTCTGACCCGCTACCGCGTCTCATTCGCCTGCGGTGGTGGCGATCGACCAGCGGTGACATTGTGTGAGGATGACGGTGGTTCCCCGAGTCGGGTCGGGGACCACCGCTCCCGAATGTCAGGCCTGGTTCCGGTGGTCGGACCCGTGCACCGGATCGGGCGCGCAGCCAGGGCCGCTCGGGCGGGCGCTCCCGCGGCGCCCGGAGGGCACCGCGGGGCCGGGGCCGACAGAACTACGACAGCATCCAGACCCACACCGACGAGAAGAGCACCATGGTAGAGATTTCAGTCGCTGACATCCGGAAGCTCCGGGAGCTCACCGGCGCTGGGATGAGCGACGTCAAGAAGGCGTTGGTCGACAACGCCGGGGACTTCGAGAAGGCGAAGTCCTGGCTGCGGGAGAAGGGCAAGGCGCAGGTCGCCAAGCGTGCGGCACGCAGCGCCGCCAACGGTCTGGTCGAGTCCTATCTGCACCGGACCGACCCGCAGCTCCCGCCCACCCTCGGCGTGCTCGTCGAGCTTCGCTGCGAGACGGACTTCGTGGCCAAGACCGAGGACTTCAAGCAACTCGCCCGCGATCTCGCGCAGCACATCGCCGCGGCGGACCCGCTGTACGTCACCGCCGAGCAGATCCCGAACGAGGTCCTCGAGGCGGAGCGAAAGATCTACGAGGCCGCGGCCCGCGAGGAGGGCAAGCCCGAGCAGGCGATCGCGAAGATCGTTGAAGGGCGCGTCAACGGGTATGTGAAGAGCAGCGTGCTGCTTGACCAGCCATGGGTGAAGGACGGCAAGGTGACCATCCGAGCTCTGCTCGACCAGGCCGGCGCGTCACTGGGTGAGAAGATCGAGGTCGGTCGGTTCTCCCGGTTCAACATCCGCCAGGCCTGAGCGTCGTCGGACCGCCGGCTCCCTGATCGGGTGGCCGGCGGCCGCCGGCTCCGAGGCTTCTCGGTGGGTGCGGTGTCGGCCCAGGTCGGCGGGACGTCGTGGTAGGGCACACTGCAGGCGGCGGCTGTGCGATCATCGGTCAGGCGAATCCGGGACCGGGCGGGACGGCTTCGCCCCTGGGACGACGAACTCGGCTGCGCTCGGCCGAACCGCGGTGATGACAGGACCGGCGCCCGGTGGACGCCGGCGGACCAGGAACAGACGGAAGGAAATGCGGTGATCGACGACACGCTTCTCGAGGCCGAGGAGAAGATGGAGAAGGCGGTCTCGGTCGCCAGGGAGGACTTCGCGAACATCCGCACGGGGCGTATCACTCCCGCGGTCTTCTCCAAGATCCTGGTGGACTACTACGGTGCTCCGACACCGGTGCAGCAGCTCGCGTCGTTCCACATCCCGGAGCCACGTATGGTGATCATCACGCCTTACGACAAATCGTCCCTGGGAGCGATCGAGAAGGCCGTGCGTGCTTCCGATCTCGGGGTCAACCCGAGCAATGACGGCACCATCATCCGGTGTGTTTTTCCGGAGCTGTCCGAGCAACGGCGTCGCGATCTTGTCAAGGTGGCTCGGACCAAGGCCGAGGAAGCCCGGGTGAGTATCCGCAACGTCCGACGTCACGCCAAGGACACGATCGATCGGATCGTGCGGGACGGCGATGCCGGCGAGGACGAGGGCCGGCGGGGTGAGAAGGATCTCGACGAGGCAACTCACCGATACGTCGGACAGGTGGATGAACTTCTTCGGCTCAAGGAATCGGATCTTCTCTCGGTTTGATCATTCCCGCGTCCGTTCTCGATACCGGCCGCTCGCTCCGATGTTCGGTTCTCATGGTCTCGGAACCGCCTGGACGGTCCCCGGATCCGCGCATGACGCATACGCGATGCGGCGGTCGCTGCCCACGGCCGGGCAGCCATGACAACTGTCGACGGCCGCGCGGTGGCTGAGTCCGGGCCGTCCGGGTCATCCGCGCCGCCGGGATCCTCGCCTGGGTCCGGTAATCACGGCCGGCCCGCCGGGACGGTGTCCCGGCCCTCACGTGCCGGCCGCAATCTGCCGGCCGCCATCGGTGTCGGCGTCCTTCTCGGTGCCGTCATCCTCGTTCCGCTGTTCACTCTGCGGGTGATTTTTGTCGGGGTGATCAGTGCCGCGATGGCCCTGGGCACCCACGAGGTGGTCCGCGCGATCCGACTGACGCAGGTACGGGTTCCCCTGCTTCCCCTGGTTGCCGGGGCGGCGGCCATGCCGGTCGTCGCGTACGCCGACGGGACCACCGGCCTGCTGCTGACTCTCGCCGGCACCATCGGCGTGGCGGCGCTGGTCCGTGCTTTCGGGCCATCCACGGGTCTGCTCCGCGACGTCGCCGGCGCCGCGTTCGTGGCCGGCTACATCGGCTTTCCGGCCGGCTTCGCCGCGCTGCTCACCGAACCCTCCGATGGTCGCTGGCGAGTCGTCGCCTTTCTGGGAACGGTGGTGGCCAGCGACGTCGGTGGTTACACGGCTGGTGTCCTCTCCGGCGGTCGGCACAAGATGGCCCCCACCGTCTCCCCGGGGAAGTCGTGGGAGGGATTCGCCGGTTCGGCGGTGACCTGTGTGATCGTCGCCGGGATCGTGCTGGCCTGGCCGCTGGAGGCCGAGGCCTGGCAGGGCGTTCTGCTGGGGCTGGCGGTCGCGTGTACCGCGACGATCGGCGACCTGGGTGAGTCTCTGCTCAAGCGCGACATCGGCATCAAGGATATGAGCAGCCTGCTGCCCGGCCATGGTGGCCTGATGGACCGTCTGGACTCGTTGTTGTGCACCGCCCCGGTCGCCTGGCTTCTGATCACTTCCTTCCTGAACTGATCGGAACCGGGTCCAGTCGACCGGTCTCGCCTCTCGTAGGCCCCTTCGGACAGATCCGTGCATTCGTCTCGGTCGCGGTCACCTGGCAGACTGGATCCGCGATGACTGCCACGACCGCCGAATCCGGACGTCCGGACCAGCCCCCGACCGCCGAGGCGGGCCGGCCCGTGCGGCTGACGCTCACCCGGCGAGCGGGCCGAGCGCCGCGTCACCTCGCCGACCTGACCCGGCAGGAACGGCGTGACGTCGCGGTGTCGCTGGGGCAGCCGGCCTTCCGCGCCGATCAAGTGGCCCGGCACTACTATGCGCGGTTGATCGCCGCCGATGAGCCCGAGGCGATGACCGACCTGCCGGAGCGGGACCGCCAGCCGCTCCTCGACGCCCTGCTGCCGAGGCTGCTCGTCCCGGTGCGGACGCTGAGCTGCGACGACGGTCTGACCCGCAAGACGGCATGGCGGACCGTGGACGGCGCTTCTCTCGAGTCTGTGATCATGAGATATCCGGATCGCGCGACGGTCTGTGTGTCGAGCCAGGCGGGCTGCGGCATGGGCTGCCCGTTCTGTGCCACCGGTCAGGGGGGGCTGGCCCGAAACCTGTCGACCGCGGAGATCGTCGAACAGGTCGTGCACGCCGCCCGGGTTCTCCAGCGCCGTGAGCTCGCGGGCGGCGAGACCAGGTTGTCGAACGTGGTCTTCATGGGGATGGGCGAGCCGCTGGCGAACTATGCCGCGGTGATCGCCGCGCTACGCCGCCTCACCGCTCACCCCCCCGAGGGCCTGGGCCTGTCGGCTCGCGGCCTGACGGTCAGCACTGTCGGCCTCGTTCCGGCGATTCGTCGTCTCGCCGGAGAGGGCCTGCCGGTGACTCTGGCGGTGTCCCTGCACGCCCCGGACGACGTTCTGCGGAACGAACTCGTCCCCATCAACACCCGTTGGCCGGTGGTCGAGGTGCTCGCGGCCGCCTGGGAGTACGCCGAGGTGACCGGCAGACGGGTAAGCGTCGAGTACGCGCTGATCGACGGGGTCAACGATGACGTGGGACGCGCCGACGCCCTCGCGGACCTGCTCGTCGGCCGGCTCGCGCATGTGAACCTCATTCCGTTGAATCCGACCGGTGGATCCTCGTGGCGCGCCAGCGCCCCGGCCGGCCAGCGCGCGTTCGTCCGCAGGCTCCGGGACCGCGGCATCGTGACGACGGTGCGCGACACCCGGGGCCGGGAGATCGCGGCAGCCTGCGGACAGCTCGCGGCCGAGCCGGCCGGGAAGCCGGAGCGGACGGACCGGCCGGAGCAGCTCGGATCCGACCGTCTCGTCGAGTTCGGTGCCGTGGGGAGCACGACGCCTGACGGTGACCGTGTCCTTCGGTAGTCCGACGAGTCGACGCCGGGGGGCCTCCCGGCCGGGTATCCGGGCGACGAACACCGTATGGCTGCCGATCACGGCCGCCGCCGGAGTGTTGCTGCTGCTCCTGTGGTACGCGATGTCCCAGGAGCCGGGGCCGGCGAAGACCTCGGCGACCCAGGCCGCTCTCGGGGCATCCGGCGGTCGTGCCGCCGTGGCGTCGGCCATACCGTTGCCCACGGTCCCACCGCCCCCCGAGAGCGGCTGCGTCACCGGGAAGACCCTGCCGTCCGGGATCGGTACCCGCGCGCTGCGGGTGGGAGGAACCGAGCGCGGCTACGTCCTCGCCGTACCGACCGCGGGTCCACGGGCCAGGCCACTACCACTGATCTTCAATTTCCATGATCTGAATCAGACGCCGGAAGATCTGGAAGCGTACACGCGGCTCGCCGATCAGGGGACGAAGGCGGGCTTCGTGGTCGCCGCCCCGATCGGGACGCAGGGGCGGTGGAACTTCACCAGATCGAAGGCGGTGGGACCCGACGACGTACTCTTCGTCGGCGCGCTGCTCAACGACCTCGTTGGTCAGATGTGCCTGGACGCGGGACGCGTCTTCGCCGTGGGCTACGGGGACGGCGCGAACATGGTGCTCACGCTGGCCTGCGCGCTGCCGGGCCGTCTTGCGGCGGCGGTGACCGTCGGGTCGAGCGTGCTGCCCGGCTCCTGCGCCAAGCCCGCCACCAACGTCCTGGAGATCCATGGGACCTCGGACCAGATCGCACCGTATGCCGGCGGAGGTGCTCCGCGACCGGCCCCCTTCACCGGGGTCGTCGCGCAGCCCGTGGAAGACCGGCTCACCCGGTACGCCTCCGCTCTGGGCTGCGGCGGAGCCCGCCAGACCTCCCGGGACACGGCCGCCTGGCAGCGCACCGTGTGGAGCGGCTGCCCAGCCGGCCACGATGTCGGACTGTTAGCCATGCAGGGCGCGGGGCACACCTGGCCGGGGGCGCAGGCACGCCCGGCGCTGGGTCCGACCTCCGTCAGCCTGAGTGCCACCATTGTGGCGTTGACCTATTTCGGTTACACGCCTACGCCCGCGACAAGTGGCCTGCCCGGTCCCGCCGTCTCCGCCGGTCCCGCCGGCCCGGGCGTCGCCACCAGTCCGACTCCCGCGGCACCGTCGACTGGATCCTCCGGACCCGCCGCATCCTCCGGACCTGCCACCACGCCGGCGTCGCCCGCCGCCCCGGATGCCACCCCCCGTGCCGAACCGTCCGGGCAGCCGGCAGCCGGCGCCACACCTTCTTCCTCACCCGGCCGGGGATGAGTAGACGTCGCAGCCGTCGTCGACGTGACCGACCGGGCCGACGTGCCACCCCGATCGGGGTGGCCGATCGGGGTGGGCGGCAACCGCAAAGTCCTGCCCACCAGACCTGACGAAACGTAGTTGTCACTGGACCCATTGCGCATCTTCGGGTGGCACCTGTCATGAACCGAACAGGGCGGTGTCGAGCGGTCGGTGGGCCTGAGAGAATAGGTGACGTGGTGGAGGCTTCGATCCTGCGTGAGGTTGTCCTGCTCGGGTCCACCGGTTCGATCGGAACCCAGGCAACAGATGTCGTACGCCGCAACCCGCAGCGGTTCCGGGTGGTGGCGTTGATGGGCGGCGGGTCCCGGGTGGACCTGCTCGCCGCTCAGGCACTGGACCTCGGCGTCCAGGCCGTGGGAGTGGCGGCGGCCTCGGCCGCTCAGGACCTCCAGCTGGCCTTCTTCGCCGAGGCGTCGCGGCGGGGTTACCGTCGGGGTGAGTTCCCCGTGCCAAAGATTCTCGCCGGTCCCGACGCCGCGAGCGAGATCGCGGCGTGGCCATGCGACATCGTCCTCAACGGCATCACCGGCTCGGTCGGGTTGGCCCCGACGCTCGCGGCGCTGGCCGCCGGCCGGACTGTGGCGTTGGCGAACAAGGAATCGTTGGTCGCCGGGGGGCCGTTGGTGCTCGACGCGCTCGGTGGCGACCCCGACCGCCTGGTGCCGGTGGATTCCGAGCACTCCGCACTGGCGCAGTGCCTGCGTGGCGGGCGGCGGGACGAGGTACGCAAACTGGTGTTGACCGCCAGCGGAGGTCCCTTCCGCGGGCGCCGCCGCGACGATCTTGCCGCCGTTACCCCGGAGCAGGCGTTGGCCCATCCCACCTGGGACATGGGACCCCTGGTGACGATCAACTCGGCGACCCTGATGAACAAGGGGCTCGAGCTGATCGAGGCGCACCTGTTCTTCGGGGTTCCCTACGACGACATCGAGGTCGTCGTGCACCCCCAGTCGTTGGTGCACTCGATGGTCGAGTTCACCGACGGCTCGACGATCGCTCAGGTCTCCCCGCCGGACATGCGACTGCCCATCGCGCTGGCGCTCGGCTGGCCGGACCGGGTGGCGCAGGCACAGCCGCCGATGGACTGGTCGCGGGCGCAGGCGCTTACCTTCGAACCGCTGGACGAGGTGGCGTTCCCGGCGGTGGAGCTCGCGCGCACGGCCGGGCGGCGCGGCGGCACCGCCCCCGCGGTCTTCAACGCCGCGAACGAGGAGGCGGTGGCGGCCTTCCTCGCCGGGCGGCTGCCCTTCATCCGTATCGTCGACCTGGTGGCCGAGGTCATCGCCGAGCACGAAGTGATCGATCATCCCACCGTGGAGGAGGTGTTCGCCACCGAACGAGCCGCGCGGGCGGCTGCCGGGCGGCTGATCCGGCGCGAGACCGAACGGGACACGGTATGAGCCGCCCCCCCGGCGCCGAGGGGGCGGTCTGATGGAGCTTCTCGGCATTGCGGCGTTCGCACTGGCCCTGCTGGTGTCGGTCGTCGCGCACGAGGCCGGGCATTTCGTGACGGCCCGGCACTACGGCATGAAGGCTTCCAAGTTCTTCGTCGGTTTCGGGCCGACCATCTGGTCCCGGCGGCGGGGGGAGACCGAGTACGGTGTCAAGGCCATTCCGGCCGGCGGTTTCGTCAAGATCGAGGGGATGACTCCGCTCGAGGAGATCGATCCGGCCGATGAACCCCGCGCCTTCCACAATGCGCGGGCGCGGGCCCGGCTCGTGGTCATGTCGGCCGGTTCCTTCGTGCATTTCGTCATCGCCATCGTGCTGGTCTACGGAGTGCTCGTTGTCCTGGGCACGACCACGATCAGCGAGTCGAGGGTCGGCGCGACGAGTTGCGTCGCCACGACCGCGACTTGTTCCGGACCGGGGCCGGCCGCGGCGGCCGGTCTGCGGCCGGGTGACCGGATCGTCAGCTTCGGGGGAGTTCCGGTCACGACCTGGACGCAGTTCACCCGGCAGGTGCGTGCGCACGGAGCGGGGCCTGCGGTGATGGTCGTCGAACGGGACGGCCGCACCCTCACTCTCACGCCGAACCTGGTGGAGGTCCGGCGTGATCGGGAGACCGGGCAGGCGGGCGACGACCGGGTCGGCGCCTTGGGCGTCAAACCGGGAACCGAGACAGTGCACTACAACCCGATCGAAGCGGTGCCCCGCACCTTCGATGTCATCGGGTCCGGGTTCACCGGTATGTACGAGACGCTGACCCGCCGGATCGGTGATATCGGTAATATCTTCAGCGACAACCGCGACCCCCAGGGTTTCATCAGCGTGGTGGGAGCGGCGCGTATCGGCGGTGACGTGGTCTCGGCCGAGGGCAGTTCGGCTGTGGACCGGGTGCGGAACCTTCTCATTCTGGTCGCCGCGATCAATCTCGCGGTCGGAATTTTTAACCTGTTGCCCCTACTTCCGTTGGACGGCGGTCATATTGCCGTGCTGGGCTTCGAGCAGGCCCGGCATGGTCTACGCAGGCTCCGGGGTTATCGCGGTCCGGTGCAGAAGGTGGATTTCGCCAAACTGTTACCAGCCACGTACGCCACGGTCGTCGTACTGCTCGGGTTCAGTCTGCTTGTCCTGTCCGCCGACATAGTCAATCCTATTCGTCTGAATCGGTAATTTCGTATGAATATGCGCGACGGTGTGCCATTCTGCCCTGCCTCCTGCAGCCGACAGGCCGAGTCAGTCGCACGTCGATCTTCGTCTCCGATTCGCCAGTGAGGACAACGTGACCGTAACTCTGGGCATGCCAACCGCTCCGGCCCGTCCGCTCGGCACGCGGCGGCACAGCCGGCAGATCCACGTGGGCAACGTCCTGGTCGGGGGTGACGCTCCGGTCTCTGTTCAGTCGATGTGCACCACGTTGACGTCGGACGTCAACGCCACGCTGCAGCAGATCGCACAGCTGACAGCGTCGGGATGCCAGATCGTCCGGGTCGCGGTGCCAAGCCAGGACGACGCCGACGCCCTCGCCGCGATCGCCCGCAAGTCCCCGATCCCAGTGATTGCCGATATCCACTTCCAGCCCAAGTACGTCTTCGCCGCGATCGACGCGGGCTGCGCCGCGGTCCGGGTCAACCCCGGCAACATCAAGGCTTTTGACGACAAGGTCGGAGAGATTGCTCGCGCGGCGAAGGCCGCCGGCGTTCCGATCCGGATCGGGGTCAACGCGGGTTCGCTCGACAAGCGGCTGTTGGCGAAGTACGGCAAGGCCACGCCGGAGGCGCTGACGGAGTCGGCCTTGTGGGAATGCTCGCTGTTCGAGGAGCACGACTTCCGCGACATCAAGATCTCGGTGAAGCACCACGACCCGGTCGTCATGATCCAGGCGTACCGGCTGCTCGCCCAGGCCTGCGACTACCCGCTGCACCTCGGTGTCACCGAGGCCGGACCGTCCTTCCAGGGCACGGTCAAGTCCGCGGTCGCCTTCGGGGCCCTGCTCGCCGAGGGAATCGGTGACACGATCAGAGTGTCGCTGTCGGCACCGCCGGTCGAGGAGGTGAAGGTCGGCACCGCGATCCTGGAGTCCCTGGGACTTCGGCAGCGTAAGCTCGAAATCGTATCCTGCCCTTCCTGCGGTCGGGCTCAGGTCGATGTCTACACCCTTGCCAATCAGGTCAGCGCCGGTCTCGAGGGCATGGAGGTCCCGTTGCGCGTCGCCGTCATGGGCTGCGTCGTGAACGGGCCGGGCGAGGCCAGGGAGGCCGATCTCGGCGTCGCATCCGGGAACGGCAAGGGTCAGATCTTCGTCCGAGGTGAGGTCGTGAAGACCGTTCCGGAGGCGCAGATCGTGGAAACCCTCATTGAGGAAGCCATGCGGCTGGCCGAGGAGATGGCGGCGGACGGCACCCCGTCCGGCGAACCCTCGGTTTCCGTAGGTTAACCGGTTCGACCGGATGGGCCTACCTCTGCGGTCCGCGCCGACCCGTCTGCTTGACGACAGGGATCTTCCGGCCGTCCGCGAGCTCTTGGCCCGCAACCCGGTCGCCGATATGTTCGTCGCATCTCGGGTCGAGGCGGCGGGGCTCGACCCGTGGCGTCTCGGCGCCGAGATGTGGGGGCACAGCGTGGACGGCCGCTTGGTCGCCCTGTGTTATTCCGGCGCCAACCTCTGGCCCGTGGCGGCGGGCCCCACCTCGGCGAGACTGTTCGCCGAGCGGGCCCGCCGGCAGGGACGGCGCTGCTCGTCCATCGTCGGCGTCTCCTCCTCGGTGACGGCGATGTGGAAGCATCTGGAGCCGACCTGGGGGCGGGCCCGAGAGGTACGGGCCGACCAGCCCCTGCTGGTGCTCGACCGCCCGCCGCGGGTCGCCCCCGATCCGGCGGTGCGTCCGGTGCGCCCGGACGAGCTGGACGTCATCCTGCCGGCCTGCATCGCCATGTTTACCGAGGAGATCGGGGTGTCCCCGGTGCTCGCCGACGGCGGCGCCCTTTACCGCGCCCGCGTCGCCGAGTTTGTCGGTCAGCGGCGTTCCTTCGCCCACATCGCCGACGGCCGGGTGCTGTTCAAGGCCGAGATCGGCGCCGTCGCGGGCGACGTCTGCCAGATCCAGGGCGTCTGGGTCGACCCGGCGCTGCGTGGGCGCGGCCTCGGCGCCGCAGGAACCGCGAGCGTGGTCGCGCTGGCGCGGGCCGCCTTCGCCCCGCGGGTCAGCCTGTACGTCAACGACTTCAACCATGCCGCCCGCCGGGTCTACGACCGGGTGGGCTTTCAGCGGGTCGGGACCTTCGCGTCGATCCTGTTCTGAGATCGATCCTGTTCTGAGGTCGATCCCGGTC
>NZ_CDXDOS010000026.1:0-26724 GCF_978021245.1 Frankia sp. CoBUL1 | reverse complement strand
GGGGGTATAGCGCGGGGAGTCCGGGGCGACGACCTCAGACGCGGCGGATCGTGAAGTCACGGCCGGGGGGGATGAAGCGATGGTCGCGATGGGCGGTGGCGTGGTCTGCTGCGCGGTGACATCGTTCGGCCCGGGGGTCGAGCCGCCGGAGGTCAGCCCGACGGTCAGGGCGATGGCCGCGCCCATCACGAGCATGGCCGCTCCGGCCACGACCGCGATCGTCCGCTGCCGACGCCGCTGGGGGTCGCCCGGTCCGCGACCGTGTCCGTCGTGGCGGGCAGGCTCGGCGCGGCGCCGAGCCTCGCCGAGGGGCAACAGTCCGGCGGCGTGATTGTCGTCGTCGAACAGATCCAGGTCGGAGGTCGCCGACACGGGGGTGACCGCGCCGATGCGGGTCACGTCGTCGTCCACCGAAGGCCCCGCCACGCTGTTGAGCCCGATGCTGGTCGGCGCGTCGTGGTCGGGGTCGGGCCGCGTCCGGCCGGGCGGTGCTGCGCGGTTCTGCGGCGTGGTCCGATCCGGCGGGATCACGCGGTTCGATGGGCCGGTGCGGTCGGGTTCCCTGCGACCGGTGCGCGACCCGGCAGCGCCCGCGGCCGCCACGGCGGCCCCGCCAAGGGGGTTGAGCAGGGGATCCACGGTGACGTCGCGGTCAGCGGGGACGGGCGGCGTGGCGGCGGACGCCGGGCGGTTCGTCAGGCGGTTCCCCGGGCCCGGGACAGCCCCCTGGTCTCCCCCGGCCGCCGAAGCTGCCTCGCCCGCCTGGACTCCCGCGGTCCCGGCGACACCGCCGCTCGACCCCGACCGGGAATCCGCGGCCGGTCCGGCGCCTGCTGCCGGCTCGGCCGGGTCGTCGAGGTTCTCCAGGCCGACGTCGACGGAACTCGCGTCCGTCTCCTCGTCAGTCCGAGGACGGGCGTGCATGACCGAAGCCGGTACCGGATTCGCATTGCGCGCGATCGGGATCAGCCGCCGGCGGATCTCCGTGACGTCGGGCCGCTCCCCGGCCGGCCGGTTCATCAGGTCACTGAGCAGGTTGCGCAACGGACCGGCTAGCCGGAAGGCCCGCCGGCGGCCCTCGACCACGGCGGTCAGTACGGCGTAGGTCTCCGGGCCCTCGAACGGCGGCTGACCCTCGACGGCCGAGTACAGCGTCGCGCCGAGCCCCCACAGGTCGCTCGCGGGAGTACCGGAGGAGCCCCGGACCCGCTCGGGAGCGATGTAGGCCGGGGAGCCGACCAGGGCCCCAGTGCCGGTCAGGGTCACGTCGCCCTCGGTCGCGGCGATGCCGAAGTCGGTGAGCCGCACCCGGCCGTCCCGCCCGAGCAGGACGTTCCCGGGCTTGACGTCGCGGTGGAGCACGCCCGCCGAATGAGCCGCGGCGAGCGCGTCGGTCAGCGCCAGCCCGATCGCGGCGACCTGGTCGAAAGGCAGCGGGCCCTGGTTGCGGATCACATCGCCGAGGCTGTCCGCGTCGACGAGTTCCATGATGATCCAGTGCCGCTGATGTTCCTCGACCACGTCGTACACCGAGACGATGGCGGGACTGTGCAGCCTGGCCAGGGCGCGGGCCTCGCGAAGAACCCGGGCCCGAATCGCGTCGCGCTCGTTCTGCGCGCCGGCCATCGGCACGAGGATCTCTTTGATGGCGACCGGACGCTGGAGTAGTTCGTCCTCACCGCGCCAGACGACACCGGCTCCACCACGCCCGATGGGCGCGTCGAGCCGGTAGCGTTGCGCTACGTAGCGAGGTGTGCCGTGCCGGGAGGTGTCCGGGGGCACGCTTGCCGATTTAGCCATCGTGTCAAGTCTGACAGATGGACTGATGCGCGCGCCGGACGGCCCGCATCTTTCCGAACACTACGGGCACCGCAAATCCATCGATGGCCGACATCACGGACCGGGCCGGAAGGTGGCGAACAGCTGGCGCATCAACGGTTGATCCTGCAGCCACAGATCCTCCCTGGTATGCCAGTACAGGGCATATCCGTGGCCGTTGCGAATTGCACCCCGGTTGAGCACATGCACCATGACCCCGTCCGACCCGCGGTACCCGAACTCCCAGTCGGCCTGGTTGGTGCCATCCCCACCATCGCTGGGAGCCAGCCGTATCTGCCGATAATCCCGCACGCTCTGCCGGAAGCCGGCCTCGTTGCGTTGCCAGTCGCCGATGGCAGAGGTGTTTGCTTGCCTGACGCTACCGACACGTAGGAAGGACCGGGTAGCCGGGTCCACGAAGTCGACGTTTCCGGGTCCGCCGGGCCCCTCACGGCGCTGCCAGGCCGAGGGGTACGCCACGGACCAGCCGGCGGTGGGATCGACGTAGGACACCCAGCCAGGCGGGCCCGCGACCGGGGTGGTTTCCCGGGCGACGGGGTCCCCGGCCGCCGCCGGATCCGCCAGGGCCGACCCGCCGGCTCCGGTCGGCGCCGAGATGCCGCCGGTCTGGTTGGCCGAGGTGTCGCGGCTCCTGTCGTCCGGGCCCCCTGTCACCACGATCACGATGCCAATGATCGCGGCGGCGACCAGCGCCACGAGCGTCGCCACGGCGATGGTCACGCGGCGTCGATCACCGGCGCCGGGGTCGCGTGGCGGATCTTCCGCCGGCCCGATTCCCGCCGGCCCGTCGGGCGCCGGCCGCAGCCGGGCGGTCGACGGCGGGGAGGCCGGTGCGGCAGTGGCGAAGAGATTAGCCAGTTCGACGTCGCCGCCGGTGAGACCGTTGCCGTGCCCTCGGCCGATGAGCCGGGCCCGGGCCGGGATTCCGCCCAGGGCACGCATCCGGTCGATCGAGTGCATGCGCTCCAACGGCCCGGTGGGACGGGACCGAGGTGTCCGCGACGGCGTGGCCTCCTGGCGCGTCTCGGTGTCCTGGCGCGTCTCGGTGTCCTGGCGCGTCTCGGTGTCCTGGCGCGTCTCGGTGTCCTGGCGCGTCTCGGTGTCGTCCTGACGCGTCTCGGCGCCCGGCGTGGTCAGGGCGGCCACCGGTGCCGGGACGGCACTGATCCCGGAGACGGCACTGGTCTCCGACCGGGCCTCGGTCTCCGGGAACCCGGTGACGTCGCCGGAGGGGACGGCTTCGGTGGCCTCCTCGGGAGGTGAGGGGTGGGCGGGTGACGTGGCGAGGACGGTCTCGGCGACCTGTGCCGGTGCGGCGCCGACGGGTGTTTCCGGTGTTTCCGGTGCTCTGGGCGGCACGGGCATCGTGGCTGCGGGGGTCGCGGCCGCGGATGCTGCGGTGGCGGACTCGGCCGGTGTGGTCGGTACGGCCCGTGCGGCCGGGGAGGTGGTACGTGTCGATGAGCGGGGGCGAGTGGGCCGAGAAGGACGCGAGGGCCGGCGGACCGCATCTCGTTCGACCATCTCGCGCAGTCGCCTGCGTACGACGGTGAGCGGTGGTCGGCTCGCCTCGTGCGGGGCCATCAGGTCGTCGATCACCGGTACAAGCGGTCCGGCCAGCCGGAAGGGCTGGCGTCGTCCCTGAACCAGGGCAGCGAGCACCGAAATCGGGTCACCGCCGGTGAAGGGCGGGTAACCTTCGACGGTGGTGAACAGCGTGGCGCCCAGTCCCCACCGGTCACCCGCGGCGCTGCCGGCATCGCCACGGGCGCGTTCCGGCGGCAGGTAGGCGGGGGAGCCCATCACCATCCCGGTGCTGGTCAGCCGGGGATCCCCCTGGCTGACCGCGATGCCGAAGTCGGTCAGCCGGGCCCGGCCGTCCGCGGTCACCAGCACGTTGCTCGGCTTGACGTCGCGGTGCACCACGCCGAGCCGGTGCGCGGCCTCCAGGGCGTAGGCGAGGCTGATGCCGATCCGGCACGTCTCCTCGACCGGCAGCGGTCCGCGATCGTTGATGATCGTGCCGAGGGACCGGCCGTCAACGTATTCCATGATGATCCAGGGCAGCTCGCCATCGTCGATGACGTCGAGGACGGCCACGGCACCGGGATGATGCAGCCGACCGGCGGCGCGCGCCTCGCGCAGGACCCGCTCGCGGGTCAGGCCGCGTTCGTCCGCGTTCGTCCGCGTTCGTCCGCGTTCTCCCCGAGCGGCAGCCGTACTTCCTTGACTGCAACCACGCGCTGGAGCAGCTCGTCGGTGGCCCGGTGCACGACGCCGAATCCGCCGCGTCCGATGACCCCGTCGAGCCGGTACCGTCCCCCGACGAGGGTCACCGCCCTGGCCGAACCCGGATTGTCCGGGGACTCGCCTGCCATCCCGTCGTCCCTTCCGATCGCCGGTGGGGCCCGCGTCCATGGGATCACATCGTGGCCGGATCGTGGGGGGTCGGGCATGCTGGCGACAGCGACCGAACGGACCACGGACATGGGGTGGAGTGTGAACGACAAAGACTGGGAGCGGTTGCGAAACGCTGCTGTCCGTGTCGCACAGAGTGCCTACGCGCCCTACTCGGGTCTGCGGGTTGGTGCTGCCGCACTGGTCGTGGATCTGCCGGACGCCGCCGGACGTACCACCGGTGACGACCCGTGGATCGTCGTCGGCTGCAATGTCGAGAACGCGTCCTACGGCCTCGGGCTGTGCGCCGAATGCGGTCTCGTCTCGGCGCTGCACGTCAGAGGCGGTGGTCGGCTGCTGGCGTTCGCCTGCGTCGACTCCGACGGTGCGCCGTTGGCGCCCTGCGGACGGTGCCGTCAGCTGCTCTACGAGCACGGCGGGCCGGATCTGCTCGTCGCCATGGGCGACGGCGTGCGCACCATCGCGGACCTGCTCCCCGCAGCGTTCGGACCGCACGATCTGCCGGGTGTCGCGTGAGCGGAAGCTTCGACGTCGTCGATCTGATCCGGGCCAAGCGGGACGGTCGACCCGTCGATCCCCGGGCCGTCGACTGGCTCGTCGACGCCTACACCCGGGGCCTGGTTGCCGACGAGCAGATGTCGGCGTACCTGATGGCGGTGGTGTGGCGCGGGATGACTCCCGCCGAGCTGGACCGCTGGACCGCCGCAATGATCGACAGTGGGGAGCGCCTGGATCTGACCGGTGTGGGACGTCCCACCGTCGACAAACACTCCACCGGAGGGGTCGGCGATAAGGTCTCGCTCGTGCTGGTGCCGCTGGTCGCAGCCTGTGGGGCCGCGGTCCCACAGCTCGCCGGGCGGGGGCTCGGTCACACCGGTGGAACGCTGGACAAGATGGAGGCGATCCCCGGCTGGCGGGCGGATCTGTCGGCCACCCGGATGCGTGAGCTCCTCGCCGAGGTGGGTGCGGTGATCGCCGCCGCGGGTGCCGGCCTCGCCCCGGCCGATCGCCGGCTCTACGCGCTGCGGGACGTCACCGGAACCGTCGAGTCGGTCCCGCTCATCGCATCGTCGATCATGAGCAAGAAGATCGCCGAGGGCACGTCGGCGCTGGTCCTGGACGTCAAGGTCGGCTCCGGGGCCTTCATGACGTCGGTGGATGAGGCCCGTGAGCTCGCCCGGACGATGGTCCGGATCGGCGTTGCCGCCGGGGTCCGCACCGAGGCCCTGCTGACCGGGATGGACCATCCCCTCGGCCGGACCGCCGGGCATGCGTTGGAGGTGGCCGAGGCCGTGGAGACCCTCCGTGGTGGTGGGCCGGCGGATCTGGTGGAGGTCACCGTCGCGCTGGCCAGGGTGATGATCGACCTCGTCGCCGCCGAACTCGGCCACCGGTCCGGTGCTCTTCATGATCCCGCGCAGGTGCTGGCTGCCGGGGACGCTTTTGCGGTGTGGCGGGCGATGGTCGCGGCCCAGGGCGGCGATCCGGACGCGCCGCTTCCGGCGGCGAGTCATGTCGAGACCGTCCCCGCGCCGGCGACCGGCTATCTCCACCGCCTGGACGCCCGAGCGGTCGGCCTGGCGGCCTGGCGGCTTGGCGCGGGCCGGGTCCGCAAGGAGGACGCGGTCTCCGCGACGGCGGGCGTGCGGTGGCGGGTGGGAATCGGTGACCCGGTCACGGCCGGCGAGCCGTTGCTGGAACTGCACACCGATGACCCGGCCAGCGTCGAGCGGGCCCGGGAGGCCCTGGCGGGAGCGGTGGAGGTCGCCGCGGCGCCACCCCCGAGCACACCGCTTGTCCTCGATCACATCAGCTGAACCGGTCCCGGCGGTCCGGGTCGTCATCGTGCCGTCGCTGTTCTGTCGTACCCGTGGCCTACCGTCGAGACGATGACGGAGGACATGATGACGAACGACGCACGGTCCCCGGCGATCACGGTCGAGGATATCCGCCAGGTACCGAAGGTACTGCTTCATGATCATCTTGATGGCGGGCTCCGGCCGGCCACGGTGGTAGAGCTCGCCGACGAGACCGGTTACCGCGATCTGCCGACCACGGACGTCCACGCCCTGAGCACCTGGTTCCGTGGCGGCGCGCACAGCGGTTCGCTCGTCCGCTACCTGGAGACGTTCCGGCACACGGTGGGGGTGATGCAGACCCAGGATGCGATCATGCGGGTGGCGCGGGAGTGCGCGGAGGATCTTGCGGCCGACGGCGTCGTCTACGCCGAGGTGCGGTTCGCACCCGAGCTGCACCTCGAGCGCGGGCTGTCCCTGGACGCGGTGGTCGAGGCCGTGCTTGACGGGTTCCGAGCCGGTTCGGCCGGCACACCGCTGCACCTTCGCGCTCTGCTCACCGCGATGCGCCATCAGGCCCGTTCGCTGGAGATCGCGCAGCTCGCGGTCCGGTGGCGCGATGCCGGCGTGGTCGGGTTCGACATCGCGGGCGCCGAGGCGGGTAATCCGCCCACCCGTCACCTGGATGCCTTCCAATACATCCAGCGGGCGAACGGCCACTTCACGATCCATGCGGGCGAGGCGTTCGGCCTGCCGTCGATCTGGGAGGCCGTGCAGTGGTGCAACGCCGATCGGCTGGGGCACGCAGTGCGCATCGTCGATGACATCACGGTCGATCCGGACGGTAGGGCGATCCTCGGTGATCTCGCGAACTACGTGCGCGACGTCCGGGTGCCGCTGGAGATGTGTCCCTCGTCGAACGTGCACACCGGAGCCGCGCCGAGCATCGAGCGGCACCCCATCGGGCTGCTTCGCCGGCTGCAGTTCCGGGTCACGGTCAACACGGACAACAGGCTGATGAGCGGCGTGTCGCTGTCGAGTGAGTTCGCGACCCTCGTGGACGTCAACGGCTACGGCTGGTCCGACATCCGCTGGCTTACCCTCAACGCGATGAAGTCCGCCTTCCTGCCCTTCGACCGGCGGCTCGATTTCATCAACAACGTCATCAAGCCGGGCTATGCGGAGCTCGTCTCCGCGGAGTCAGCCTGATGAGCGGCGGTCCGCCGGGCGCTGAACCCGATCTGCTCGGTAGCGGGATCTCCGGGTCCGGGACGTCCGGGCCGGTGAGGCCCGCCTCGGATGTCCCGGTGAGGCCCGCCTCGGATGTCGTGGTGGGAGCCGATGGTTGCCCGCGATGCCCGTGGGGTCTGTCCACGCCGGAGTACGTCGCCTACCACGACTACGAGTGGGGGCGTCCGGTCAGGGACACGGTCGGTCTGTTCGAGCGGCTGACCCTGGAGGCGTTCCAGTCCGGTCTGTCGTGGTTGACGATCCTGCGCAAGCGGCCGGCGTTCCGGGCGGCGTTCGCCGGATTCGACCCGGCAGCCGTGGCCGCGTTCGGTTCCGCGGATGTCGACCGGTTGCTCGCCGACGCCGGCATCGTCCGAAACCGTCGCAAGATCGAGGCGACGATCGCCAACGCCCGCGCCGTCCTTACGCTCGACCATCCTCTGGAGGAACTGATCTGGTCGTTCCAGCCGGAGCCGACGGGGCGGGCGGCGCCGGCCACCCTTGCCGACGTGCCGGCGAAGACCCCCGAGTCGGTGGCGCTCGCCAAGGGGCTGCGCGCGGCGGGGTTCGTCTTCGTCGGTCCGACCACCGCCTATGCTCTGATGCAGGCCTGCGGGCTCGTTGATGATCATCTGTCTGGCTGCTGGGTGGCCGGGGGCGTGGGCCAGCCGTCAGATCTCGGCTGTGGCCGTCGGCGGCGGTTCAGTCCGTGGCCGTGAACCGGTCGGATGGGCTGGGTGGAGCTCCGGCAGATCATCCGGGGAAGCCGGTCACCTGGGAAAGCCGGCGAGCACATCCGCGGAGGCGGACAGCCCGAGCCGGGTCGCGCCGGCCTCGATCATCTCGATCGCCTTCTCGGTGGTGCGGATGCCGCCCGAGGCTTTGATGCCGAGCCGGCCACCCACGGCCGCCGCCATCGCCCGCACTGCGCGCACGCTGGCCCCGCCGGCCGGGTGGAAACCGGTGGAGGTCTTGACGAACTCGGCGCCGCCGGCCTCCGCTGCCCGGCAGGCGGCGACGATGCTCTCGTCCGGCAGCAGGGCTGTCTCCAGGATGACCTTGAGTACGACGTCCGGCGGCACCGACAGCCGGACCTCGGTGATTTCGGTTTCGATCGCTCGCCAGTTCTCGTCCATCGCGTTGGCGATGTCGATGACCATGTCGATCTCCGTGGCGCCGTCCGCGACCGCCCGCCGCGCCTCCTCGGCCTTGATGACGGTCAGGTGCGTGCCGTGCGGAAAGCCGATGACAGAGGCGACGCCGAAGGCCGGCCTGACCTCACCGCGGTCCCGTCGGGTACTCGCGGCGGCCAGGTAGACATGGGTCGGCGCCACACAGACGGCACCGACACCCAGCTTGGCAGCTTCCCCGCACAGCGCGAGCATCTCCTCGCCGGTGGCGGACGGCTGTAGCAGCGTGTGGTCGACCATCCGGGCCACCTCGGCGCGCCGCAGCGTGGGGCGAGCGCCGGCGGCCGGTCGGGAGGGGGACTTCTCGGGTTCCTCGCCGGGACGGTCCGATCCTGCCGGAGCCGTTGTCATACGTTACATCATTGCCGATCGCCCGGCTTCGCGTACGAGGAGTCCTTCCGTGCAGCTGCACATCGTCGACCATCCCCTCGCGGCCTCGTCGCTGACCGTCCTGCGGGACGAGCGCACGCCCCGCTCCCGGTTCCGGCCCGTCCTGTACGACCTGGCGATGATGCTCGTGTACGAGGCGACCCGTACGCTGCCGACGATGCCGGTCGCCGTCACGACTCCGCTGGCCACGGCCTCCGGGGCGCGGCTGGCCGCGGAGCCGGTCGTCGTCCCGGTGCTGCGGGCCGGGCTCGGCATGCTGCCGGCGGCGCTCAACCTGCTTCCCGACGCCCACACCGCGTTCATCGGGCTCTCCCGCGACGAGACGACCTTCGAACCCACGGTCTACCTGGAGGCGGTGCCCAGCGATCTGGCCGGCCGCCCGGTGCTGCTGCTCGACCCGATGCTCGCCACCGGCGGTTCGGCCCTGCACTGTCTGCGGCTGCTCGCCGACCGCGGGGCGCGGGGCGTCACCGTGGTCTCCGTGGTGGCAGCACCGGAGGGCCTTGCGGCGCTGGAATCCGGTGGCCCTGCGGTCGGCACGGCGGACCTGACCATTGTGACCGCCGTGGTCGACGAGAGATTGAACGAGACGGCCTATATTGTGCCCGGGCTCGGCGACGCGGGTGATCGGATCTTCGGCGAGATGTGATCTCCGTCGCGTCCGTCGAGCAGATTGCCCGCGGCCGTATGCAGGTGGAGCAGGCGTGCCGCGGCCTGGTCCCGAGCTGCGGGCACCGCGTCGACGGCATGCCCCGGCACCGGCTCCACGGTCTCGAGGTACACTTTCAGTTTGGGTTCGGTCCCGCTCGGGCGGAAGATCACCCGGTCCTCGTCGAGGAACAGCATGAGCACGTCAGCGGGTGGCAGAACCGGATGCGCCGCGTCGGCGCGGTCCACGGGGCGTGCGGGTCGAGGGGGGATGCCTCCCGCCGGTGCGTCCCCGTCCCGTCCGCCGGCCAGCAGGTCACGGACTGCGGTGACGGGACGCCCGGCGAGGCTGGTCGGCGGCTGGGCCCGCAGGCGGTGCATCGTCTCGTCGATCTGGGTGACGTCGTCGAAGCGCGCCGAGCGTTGCCCCGTGAGATGGACACCGAGTCGTGCGGACAACTCGTCGAGCAGGTCTGGCAAGGTCCGGCCTCGTCGCTTCGCCCGCGCGGCGACCAGGGCGATGGCGAGGGCGGCGGTGATGCCGTCCTTGTCGCGGACCAGCTCCGGGGCGACGGCGTAGCCGAGTGCCTCCTCGTAGCCGAAGACCAGCCGCGCGTCCGTACGCATGATCCACTTGAATCCGGTCAGCGTCTCGGCGTAAGGAACGCCGACCTCGGCGGCCAGCGCACGCAGACCGGAGGAGCTGACGATGGTGGTCGCCACCGGACCGGGGCGGGAGTGCAGGACATGATCGGCGAGAAGCAGACCGACCTCGTCGCCGCTGAGTAGCCGCCCTCCGACGGCGACGGCGCACCGGTCGGCGTCGGGATCGTTGGCGAGTACCAGATCGGCGTCGATGCGCTCGCCGAGCGCCAGAACCCGGTCCATCGCCCCCGCCTCCTCGGGGTTCGGCCACTGGACTGTCGGAAACTCCGGATCGGGTTCGGCCTGCTCGTGGACGACCTTGGGTGCGGCGAGACCCGCGGCGGTGAACACGGCGCCGAGAACGCCTGCGCCGACACCGTGCAACGGGGTGTACGCAACGGTCAGGGCCGCCGCGTCTGTGGTCACGTCTGTGCGTAGGTTGGTGGCTGTGGCTGTGGCTGTGGCTGCCCGGCCGGCCGTGGCCGCCGCGTGTATGTAGTCGTCGACGACATCCGCATCGAGTCTCCGCCAGGTCTCGGCGAGTGGGATCGCCCGGGCGGGGCCGGCAGCCGCGATCATTCCTTCGATCTCACGGTCCGCCGGAGCCACGAGCTGCGCTCCCCTCGCGGCGTCAGAGGAAGCATCACCCAGGTAGACCTTGTAGCCGTTGTCGGTGGCCGGATTGTGGCTGGCCGTGACCATCACACCGGCGTCCGCGCCCAGCCTGCGCACGGCGAAGGCCAGCACCGGAGTGGGTAGCGGCCTGGGGAGTACCAGCGCCCGCAATCCGGCACCGGCGAACACCCGGGCGCTGTCGAGGGCGAACGCCTCGCTGCGATGCCGGGCGTCGTAGCCGACGACGACGGTCGCCGTCGAGGAATTCGGGGCCGCGGCCGAGCCCGGTGCGGCGTTTATGGAGCTCCCGGCCGTGGCCGGATCCGGCTTCGGTGCCGCCGGTGCTGGTGGTGCTGGTGGTGCCGGTGCCGCCGGTGCCGCCCTGCTCGTGAGCCAGGTGGCGAGTCCGGCGGCGGCGCGGCGCACCACTGCGGTGTTCATGCCGGCTGGACCGGCGCGCAGTGGCCCGCGCAACCCGGCTGTGCCGAACCGCAGCGGTCCGTGGAAACGTGTGGTCAGTTCCGCGAGCAGCGTGGCATCGTGACCCGCGCCGTCGCGCAGTCGGGCCAGTTCGGCCCGGTCGGCGGGATCCGGATCATCGTTCAGCCAGGCCTCGACCTGCTCGGCGAGCGGGCTGGGCAGGGACGTCGGGCCTGGTCGGGACGTCGGGCCTGGTCGGGACGCGGACGGCATCGCGGTTCCGCCGCGGTCCTACAGCCGGGTGACGATGTCGGCGAGCAGGATACCCAGGCGTTCCGCGGCGGCGGCCCCCGCGGTCAGCACCTCGAGATGATCCAGCGGCTTGCCGCTCATCCCCGCCGCGAGGTTGGTGACCAGGGACAGGGCCAGCACCTCCGCTCCGGCGGCCCGTGCCGCGATCGTCTCGTGCACGGTCGACATGCCGACCAGGTCGGCTCCCAGGAGCCGCAGCATGCGGATCTCCGCGGGTGTCTCGAAGTGCGGACCGGGCAGTCCCGCATACACCCCTTCGGTCAGGGTGGGATCGACCTCGCGGGCAAGCGTCCGTAGCCGGGGGGAATAGGCGTCGGTCAGGTCGGTGAACGCCGGGCCGACCAGGGGCGAGCGGCCGGTCAGGTTCAGATGGTCAGCGACGAGGACGGGCTGGCCGACGTACATGTCCGCGCGCAGACCGCCGGCGGCGTTCGTCAGTATGACGGTCGACGCGCCGGCCGCACAGGCCAGGCGGACCGCGTGGACCACCCGGGACAGGTCATGGCCCTCGTACGGATGCACGCGACCCAGATAGATCAACAGGCGACGGTCGCCGAGCTGGACGGAGCGTGCGGTCGGCTTGTGCCCGGGAACGTCGGTGTTGGAGGGGAAGCCGCCGAGTTGGGTAAACGTGACCTCGGTGACGTCGGTCGCCTGCCGGGACAGTACATCGGCGGCCGGGGGCCAGCCCGATCCCAGCACAATCGCGATGTCGTGCCGGCCGGCTCCGGTCAGCTCGGCCAGGGTGGCGGCCGAGGCCGCCGCATTCGGTTCGTCCGCCTGTGCCCTCACCCGGCGACTGTACGGGGTGCGTGGAGGACACTGACTCCCGTGCCTCTGATACCGTCCCACCGTCGTCTCCCGGCAGTGCCCTTGGAGTCCGGCGAGTTTACCGAGGTCGTGCTGCGCGGTCGGCTCACCGACCCGAGCGGACCCGGACGGTTCACGGCGAAGGTCGAATCCTTCGTCGGACACCGGTTCGGGGCCTCGCGCTGGATCGTGCTGACCGATCGGCGGCTGCTGGTCCTCGCCCCCTTCCCGCGGGAGGGCGACTGGTTCGACGTCGTCTTCGACCGTCGTGAGGTGACGGCGTCCCGAGGCGTCAAGCACGGAGATGTGATCACCGTCGAGCTCACCACTCCCCGCGGCCGTCAGGTTCTGCGCATCCCGGCCCGGCTACGCGGGGAGGCGAGCCGTTTCATCCGCGCGCTGCGCTAACAGTGAACGATCTCGCTGTGCGGCCTGTGCGGCCTGTGTGGCCGCCGGGAGCGGCGGTCTCGCGGTTACCGGCCGATAGGGTCAGGACTGGATCCCGCGACGGGCGCGGTGACATCGCCACACATCTGGCGAGAAAAGTACCCGGCGGGCCGGACCAGACTGCGATGGGAACAACGGATCGATGACTACGACCCAGTCGACCACCGGCGAGCTACCGATCCCGGTGGCGGGGGCCGCCACCTCGGGCGGGCGGCAGCGCACGGCCATGCGCACACATGTGTGCGGTGATCTGCGATCGGATCACGTTGACCAGACCGTGACGGTGTGTGGCTGGGTGGCGCATCGCCGTCAGCACGGCCAGTCGCTGACCTTCGTCGACCTGCGTGACCATTCCGGGATCATTCAGGCGGTCGTCGACGGCTCGGTCGACGTCCGGACCGAGTACGTATTGCGGATCACCGGTACCGTCGCCGTCCGCCCGGAGGGGACCGCGAACCCCGCCTTGGCCACGGGCGAGGTCGAACTACGCGACTGCGAGGTGCAGGTGCTCTCGGTCGCGACACCGCCGCCGTTCCCGCTGGACGATCGAGCCGACTCCGTCGATGAGGCCACTCGTCTCGCCTACCGCTATCTCGATCTGCGCCGTGACCGGATGCAGCGCAACCTGCGGATCCGCTCGGCGGTTCTTGCGGCGATGCGCTCGGCGCTTGCCCGGCTGGACTTCGTCGAGGTCGAGACGCCGCTGCTGATGCCCTCGACCCCGGAGGGAGCGCGGGAGTTCATCGTTCCGTCGCGCCAGTTCCCAGGCAGTTTTTACGCCCTCCCGCAGTCACCCCAGCTTTTCAAGCAGCTGCTCATGGTGGGTGGGACGGATCGCTATTTCCAGTTCGCCCGGTGTCTGCGCGACGAGGACCTACGGGCCGATCGGCAGTACGAGTTCACCCAGCTCGACCTCGAGATGAGCTTCGTGGACCAGGACGACGTGCTCGACGTGACGTCGGCGGCGGTTTTGGCCGCGGCTCGGGCGGTGACCGGCGGCCTCGTGCCGCCGATCGAGCGGATGTCCTGGCACGAGGCGATGAACCGCTTCGGGGTCGACAAGCCGGACCTGCGGTTCGGCATGGAACTCGTAGAGCTGACCGCGGTCTTCGCGGGTAGCGGTTTCAAGGCGTTCGCCGGGGCCGAGGCCGTCAGGGGAATCCGCGTACCCGGCGGGTCGGCCTCGCACAACCGGCGCAAGCTCGACGATCTCACCGCGCGGGCGAAGGGACTGGGCGCGAAGGGCCTGGTCTGGATGCGGGTCGGTCCCGGCGGCGAACTGGAGTCCCCGGTGGCGAAGTTCCTCTCCGCCGAGGAACTCGCCGGCATCGTCGCGGCAACCGCGGCGGTGGCGGGAGACCTTCTTCTCCTGGTCGCCGACGAGTGGGCGACCACCTGCGAGGTACTCGGCCAGCTTCGCAACGATCTGGGCCGCCCACCGGCCGGCGAAGGCCCGTTGCGGTTCGTGTGGGTCGTCGACTTCCCGCTGTTCGTCGGGGTGGACCCTGGCACCGGACGGCCGAAGCCGGGGCATCACCCCTTCACCCGTCCGCACCCCGACGATGTGGACAAGCTGGAGACCGATCCGCTCGCGGTGCGTAGCCGGGCGTACGATCTGGTGCTCAACGGCTGGGAACTCGGATCCGGTTCGATCCGGATCCATGAGAGCGATCTCCAGCAGCGCATCTTCGGGATCCTCGGAATCTCGCCGGCGGAGGCGAAGGCTCGATTCGGCTTCTTCCTCACCCCTTTCGGCTACGGGGCGCCACCGCACGGCGGATTCGCGGTGGGGATCGACCGGTTGGTGGCGATCCTCGCCGGTGAGGAGAACATCCGGGAGGTCATCGCCTTTCCCAAGACCCAGTCGGGACTCGACCCGTTGACGGGCGCCCCGACGCCCGTGACCGATCGTCAGCTGCGTGAGCTGGGGGTGCGGGTGGTCACGGCACCGGGACAGGGACCGGGACAGGGACCGGGACAGGGACCGGGACCGGTAGCCGTCTGAGTGCGTCGGGCCTGGCCGATGAGCGGTGAGGTGGTCGGGGCCGGGCATTGCCGCGACCAGGCCTTTGGCCAGCTTCCCCGGTGGGGTGGTGGGGTAGGAACGGGCCGAATGGGGTAGTCACCTTCTGCTGCCCGTGAGCCGAGCCGGTGGGTGACGGCTGTCTGGTGCTGTTACCGACCCCGAGCTGTTACCGACCCCGAGACCCGATCCCAGGAGGCCAGGTGCAGATCCCTTTCTCGTCGTCGTCGAGCACCAGTCTCGGCATCGAATGGGAGCTGCAGCTCGTCGACCAGCAATCGCGCGAACTTCGCGGCGAGGCCAGCGGGATTCTTCACGAGCTGCGGGCGAAGGTCGGGGAGCGCGAGGCGGCCAAGGCCAAGCACGAGCTGTTCGAGTCGACCATCGAGGTCATCACCGGGGTCTGCGACTCGGTGGAGGAAGCGACCGCGGACCTGTCTGGAACCGTCTCGCTGCTGCGCGATCTGGCGGAACGGCGCGGGATCGGGCTGATGTGCAGCGGCACGCACCCGGCCAGTAACTATATGGGGCAGCGCATCACCGAGGATCATCGCTATTTCCGGTTGGTCAGCCAGATGCAGTGGTTGGCCCGGCGGCTGCTCATCTTCGGCGTCCACGTACATGTCGGAGTGCGGTCTGCGGACAAGGCCATGCCGATCGTGAACGCTCTGATGGCCTATGTCCCACATTTTCTCGCCTTGTCGGCGTCGTCGCCCTACTGGCTGGGCGGAGACACCGGGCTGGCCTCATCGCGATCACAGGTCTTCGCGAGCCTGCCCACCGCGGGACTGCCGTACCCGTTGGAGGACTGGCCGGGTTTCGAGTCGTTCATGGAGACACTGATTGTCTCCGGCACCATCGAGACGATCCGCGAGGTCTGGTGGGACATCCGTCCACATCCCAACTTCGGCACCGTGGAACTGCGGGTCTGCGATGGTCTGCCGTCCCTGATGGAGGTGGGGGCGGTTGCGGCTCTCGCGCAGTGCCTGGTTGACCGCATGAACACCCAGATCGATCGTGGGTATCGCCTCCCGACCCCGCAACGATGGCTCGTGCAGGAGAACAAGTGGCGGGCGGCCCGGTACGGTCTGGACGCGCAGATCATCGTCGATGGTCGGGGCGGTATCCGGCCGGTCCGGGATGACATCACCGATCTCGTGGAGGATCTGCTTCCGGTCGCCCACCGTCTCGGTTGTTCATCCGAGCTCTCCGACACGCTGACTATCCTGCGGACGGGCGCGAGCTATATCCGGCAGCGGGACGCCGCCCGGCGGGCCGGTGGAGAGCTCACCCGGGTCGTCGATACCCTTCTCGAAGAGATGAACACCGGCCGTCCGGTAGTCGACGGCTAGACACGCCGGCGAATACCCCGAACCGCCTGCGTTCAGGGCCCGCGTGGCGTGTGCAGGGAGGAGCCCGGCCGGCAGATGAAGGTTGACGAGACCGCGGCGGTCGCCGGGTGGGTGGCCGCGCACGAATCCGAGCTGATCGCGTTGCGTCGCGATCTCCACGCTCACCCGGAGCTCGGCCGGCAGGAGCACCGCACTGCCGAGCAGGTCGAGGCGCGGCTTCGGGCCGCGGGACTGTCGCCGCAGCGCCTGCCGGACCTTCCTGGCCTGTGGTGTGACATCGGTGCCGGCGTCGATCATGATCCAGGCGCTCCCGTGATCATGCTGCGGGCCGACATGGACGCTCTTCCGCTCTCGGATATCAAGGACGTGCCGTACCGCTCCACCGTTCCGGGTGTGGCTCACGCCTGCGGACATGACGTACACACGACCGTGGCGCTCGGCGCCGGACTCGCACTTGCCGAGGTCGCACGCGTGTCCACGCTGCCCGGGACCGTGCGCCTGGTGTTCCAGCCCGCGGAGGAGCTCATGCCGGGCGGCGCGTTGGACATCATCGACGCGGGCGTGCTGAAGCCGGTGACCACGGCGATCGCGGTGCACTGCGATCCGGCGCTCGACCTGGGCATGATCGGTCTGCGGACGGGTCCGATCACCTCTGCCGCCGATGCCGTCGAAATCACGCTGGCCGGGCCCGGCGGTCACACCTCCCGGCCACAGAACACAGTCGACCTGGTGTACGCGCTCGTCCGCCTTGCGGCCGATCTCCCTGCCGCGTTGGGGCGACTAGTCGATCCCAGGTCGGCGCTCTCCCTGGTCTGGGGTCAGGTGCAGGCGGGAACCGTTGCCAACGCCATCCCTCGTACCGGTCAGCTTCGAGGCACGGTCCGCACCCTGTCCCGGGAGACCTGGGAGAGCGTGCCGGCGCTGGTCACTCAGGTTGCCGAGCAGCTCATCGCACCGTACGGAGCACAGATCGTGGTCGACTACCGCCGTGGAGTGCCGCCCGTGGTGAACAGCGTGGATGTCGTCGAGGTCCTTCGGACCGTCGTCGACCGCGTGTTTGGTCATGGGGCCTCCACCATGGTGGCGCAATCGCTTGGTGGCGAGGACTTCGGTTGGTATCTGAACCACGTGCCGGGGGCCTTGGCCCGATTGGGCACTCGGACACCCGGCGGCCACACCTACGACCTTCACCAGGGCAGCTTCGACGTGGACGAGAGGGCGATCGGTGTGGGCGTGAAGCTGCTTGCCGGCGCGGCTCTCGATCTGCTGACCCATACGCCCCCGGCGCCGTGACGCTACGTCCGCCTCTGTCCGGATCCGCGGCCGCGCCTCATGGTGTGATGCGTCACGCTGCCGTGATGCGTCATGCGGTCGGTCGCGAACGGAGTTCGGCCACGTAATCGGCGGGTGCCCCGGCCTTCTCCGCGGAATCGGCGATCATCTCGAGGTACCGGCGCGACGGGAGTCCTCCCTCGTAGGCGTCGAGAACATAGGTCCAGGCGAGGGCCTCCCCATCAAGGGTGGAGACCCGCACCCGGATGCGGGTGTACAGGCCGGTGTCCGCGCCTTCCCAGACGTCGAGCCGTTCCAGGTCGTAACGGTCAAGGTCGTACAGAAGGACGTACGCGTGAGCGCCCGGAGCCTCGACGATGGTCGGCAAGGCTCCATCCCAACCGACGTTTTCACCGCCGAACGTGAGACGCCAGCCATTGATCCATCCAGTGCCGGTCACGGGCGAGTGCGGGGCCCGCTCCTTCATCTGCGCCGGGTCGAGGTTGCCGGCGTAAGCCGCGTACAAGGTCATTGTGATCTCTCGGAGGGTTACGGTGCGTGATTGTAACTGTAATTTCCGCTCATGAAAGGAGGAAGATGGCCCTACCTGACATCGCCGATGTCGGACTCCGTCTGCGATCCTACGGAGCCTCCCGCACCGGCAGGAGAGCGGCCGCGGCGGCGGGGCAAGATGATAAGGAAGCGATACCGGATCGGGAGGGCACGTGACTCGCATCGTCATTCTTGGTGGAGGGCCCGGAGGCTACGAGGCGGCTCTCGTCGGCGCCTCACTCGGCGCGACGGTCACCGTCATCGACTCGGAGGGGGTCGGTGGTGCCTGTGTGCTCACCGACTGCGTCCCCTCCAAAACCTTGATCGCAACTTCGGAGACCATGACGAACCTCGCTCTAGCTCCCGGTCTGGGTGTCCGCCCGCATAGTCTTGGCTCTGGGCCGGAACCGGCGTTGCCCCCCGTGGCCTGGGGGATCAGTACCGGCACGGACTCGGGCACCCGGCCGCTCACGCCCCCGGAGGTCGTCAATGTGGATGCGGAGCAGGTGTACGAACGGGTCCGTGATCTAGCCAAGGCCCAGTCCCTGGACATCGAGCGCCGGCTCGAGCGCGAGAAGGTCGATGTCGTGCACGCCTCTGGGCGTCTCGTCGGGCCGCACGCAGTCGAGACCAGCACCGGTGAAACCTTCGTCGGTGATGTGATTTTGATCGCGACCGGCGCCTCACCACGCGACCTCCCCACGGCCCGGCCAGATGGTGAGCGGATTCTCACCTGGCGCCACCTCTACGATCTCAAGGAGATACCCGAACATCTGGTCGTCGTCGGTTCTGGCGTCACCGGAGCCGAGTTCGCCAGCGCGTATCGGGCGCTTGGCGCCGAGGTCACGCTGGTTTCCTCGCGCGAACGCGTGCTGCCGGGGGAGGACCCGGATGCCGCCCGGGTCATCGAGGATGTGTTCGTGCGGCGTGGGATCGAGGTGCTCAACCGATCGAGGGCGGCGTCGGTACGGCGCATCGGGGACGGTGTGATCGTCGAGCTGACCGACGGCCGGACCGTTACGGGAAGCCACGCTCTGATGGCGGTTGGTTCGGTACCCCGCACCAAGGGCCTGGGACTGACTGACGTGGGGGTGCGGCTTGGGCCTGGTGGGCATGTGAACGTGGACCGGATGTCGCGGACCTCGGTGCCGGGTGTCTACGCGGCCGGTGACTGCACCGGAGTCCTCCCACTCGCATCGGTCGCCGCGATGCAGGGGCGTATCGCCATGTGGCACGCCCTCGGCGAGGCCGTCACACCCTTGCGGCTCGGGACGGTGTCGTCCAACATCTTCACCGAGCCGGAAATCGCCACCGTCGGAGTCACGCAGGTGATGAAGGACACCGGGGCAGTCGCAGCCGAGGTGACCACAGTTCCACTCTCGCGGAATCCGCGGGCGAAGATGATGGGTATTGAGGACGGCTTCGTGAAACTGTTCTGCCGTCCGGGGAGTGGAAGTGTGCTTGGCGGTGTCATTGTCGCGCCGCGTGCATCCGAACTCATCCTCTCCATCTCGCTCGCGGTCGAACACGGTCTGACCGTCGATCAAATCGCACATACGTTCTCGATCTACCCGTCGCTCTCCGGATCGATCACCGAGGCGGCTCGCGTCCTGCGTACGCGCGACTTCTTCGCGGGATTCGACAACCCAGAGTGAGCAGGGGCCCGGCAGGGCCGCGCGCGGCACCTCCTGCCATCTTGGGCTGCCGTGTTGGGCTGCCGTGTCGGGCCGCGGACGGCAGTCGCCGCTGCCGGGCGCTGCCCGCAGACGCAGACGAGTGGCGCGTGCACCGGCCCGTCCCGACTCTCATGACGAAGGTCGGCGCAGCGAGTACTGCCGACGCCTGCCTGTGGAGAAGGCTACGAGTTGTCCTCGTCCCCCTCGTCCTCATCGTCGCTCGTGGGGAAAATTGGAGGAAAGCCATGCTGTTCCAGCCGGCGGTTCCGGAAGAACCCGCTGGTGGCGAAGCCGAGCCCGATCCCAGAGATCAGAAGAAACGCGACGACGATGGCTCGGACTTCGAGCTCACCGGGCAGCAGAGCAAAGATCAGCGCGAAGGGCAACATCAGCAGGAAGGGCCGTGTCGCCTGGCGCAGCCTCCAGCCGGGGCCGGTGAGGTCATGCGAGACCCAGCCGTTGTAGGCCGGAGGAAGGGTCCCCCCAAGCAGGTAGTGCACTCGCCCGGTCAGCGGTGGTCGCTGAACGACCGGGCGGGCCACCGCCAGCTTCCGGTCCTGCAGCTTCCGGTCCTGGCCGCTCACCGTCGGGCTGTCGTTACCGTCCATACCTCGCAGCCTATGAAGTCTGCGGTGGAGAGGTGGCAGCCGACGGTGGGCAGGTCGAGCTTCAGTGTGCTCTAGTCTTTGATCTCACAGAGCACGGTGCCGCTGGTGACAACGGCGCCGACGGTCGCAGCCAGTCCGGTGACCGTGCCATCCCGATGCGCGTTGATCGGCTGTTCCATCTTCATCGCTTCCAGAACAATGATCAGATCACCCGCGGAAACGGTGTCGCCGTCGTTGACCGCGACCTTCACGATGGTGCCCTGCATGGGACTGGCCAGGGCGTCGCCCGTGACCTTGGCCGCCGCCGTGCCGCGAGCGCGCCGCTTGGGCGCCGCTCCCCGGGAAGCGGCGACGGGGGCAGAACCGAATCCGGCGGGTAGCACGACTTCGAGGCGTTTGCCGCTCACCTCGACAACCACGGTCTCCCGCGGCTCGGGGGCGGTGTCGGCCTCAGTCCCTCCCGCGAAGGCCGGGATGGTGTTGTCGAACTCGGTTTCGATCCAGCGGTTGTGGATACGGAAAGGCTCTGCGGCGTCCTCCGGGGCGAAGGCGGGATCCCGTACGACCGCGCGGTGGAACGGCAGTGCCGTCGCCATTCCCTCGATGACCATCTCATCGAGGGCGCGCCGAGCCCGCTGCAGAGCTTCCTGCCGGGTTGCTCCGGTGACGATGAGCTTTGCGAGCAGGGAGTCGAAGGCGCCGCCGATGACGCTGCCGCTTTCGATGCCGGTATCGAGCCGGACGCCGGGGCCTGCCGGCGCGATCAGCTTGGTGACCGTGCCGGGTGCGGGAAGGAAGTTACGGCCGGGATCCTCACCGTTGATGCGGAATTCGATGGAGTGACCGCGAGGAGCCGGATCGGTGAAGTCGAGTGCCTCACCCTCGGCGATACGGAACTGGGCGCGAACCAGGTCTACTCCGGAGACCTCTTCGGTCACCGGATGCTCGACCTGGAGGCGGGTGTTGACTTCAAGAAAGCTGATCATGCCATCGCGGGCGACGAGGAACTCGACGGTCCCGGCCCCGACATAGCCGGCTTTCTTGCAGATCGCCCTCGAGGCCTCGTACAGCGAGCGGAGCTGAGCCTCCGAGAGAAACGGTGCCGGCGCCTCCTCCACGAGCTTCTGGTAACGGCGCTGGAGTGAGCAGTCGCGGGTACCGACCACGACGACGTTGCCGTGCGTATCCGCCAGGATCTGGGTCTCGACGTGGCGCGGCTGGTCCAGATACCGCTCGACGAAGCACTCCCCGCGACCGAACGCCGCGACCGCTTCCCGGACGGCACTGTCAAACAGTTCGGGCAGCTCCTCCGCGGTCCAAGCGACCTTCAGTCCGCGCCCTCCGCCACCAAAAGCGGCCTTGATGGCAACCGGAAGGCCGTACTGCCTGGCGAAGGTGACAACCTCATCGACGCCGGCCACAGGGTCTGCGGTGCCGGGTGCGAGCGGCGCGCCGACCGCTAGTGCAATATGCCGGGCCGCGGTCTTGTCCCCGAGACGGCGGATGGCCTCCGGCGGCGGGCCGATCCAGGTGAGGCCTGCGGAGATCACGGCCTCCGCGAAGTCCGCGTTCTCCGAGAGAAAACCGTATCCCGGGTGGACGGCGTCGGCCCCGGAGGACTCGCAGGCATCGAGAATTTTGTCGATGCGCAGGTACGAATCACCAGGGGTCGCGCCTCCCAATGCAAATGCCTCGTCAGCAACGCGTACGTGCAGGGCATTGATATCCGGTTCCGCGTAGACTGCGACGCTGGTGTATCCGGCGTCGCGGCAGGCGCGGGCCACTCGAACCGCGATTTCTCCCCGATTGGCGATGAGGATCTTACGCACGTCGCTCCCGTCCTCGTCCGGCCTGCGTGTAGGTGAGTCGGGCCGCACATTTTGCTGTCATTGTACCCAGAATGTGATGCTGCAGACATCCCGATGTCATGTCTATCGGTTGATCACCAGTCGGCTCGGGTGCGCGCACCCGGCGTCATCCCGGACCTTTGCCACGCCCCCGGTCCGGTGGTGAGACTGCCACGGAGCGCCAGCGTCGGGCTGGCCCAGGACGAACGGCGGGTGGCCGGTGCCGACGAGGGAACGGCGCGAGCCGTCAGGAGCGCCACCACAGCGGCGATCTCCTCCGGCGTCGCCTCACCGCGGATCAGCTGCAGCCGAGGCCGACTCGCCCGCCTGTCATCGTCCTGAACCACGTTTTTCTCCTCGGTACTTCGAGTAGCTGGTGTGTCGTACGTATGCCGTCCGTGGGCCCGCGGCCCGGGAGATCTCCGCCGCGGACGGATCCCCCTTCCGGCGAGCCGGCGACGGCAGATCCCGCCTATAGCGGGATGTTGCCGTGCTTCTTCGGTGGCAGGGATTCACGCTTGGTACGCAGCAGACGCAGTGCTCGAATGAGCTCGCGCCGCGTTTCCGACGGGCTGATGACCGCGTCGAGATAGCCCCGTTCCGCCGCGATGTAAGGGGTCGCGAAGTGATCGGTGTAGTCTTGGATCAGCTCTGCCCGACGAGTCTCCGGTGACTCGGACCTGGCTAGATCCCGTCGATAGATGATGTTGACGGCACCCCGGGCGCCCATCACCGCGATCTCGGCGGTTGGCCAGGCGAGGTTGATGTCCGCCCGCAGGTGCTTGGACCCCATGACATCGTAGGCACCGCCGTAGGCCTTCCGAGTGATCACCGTCACCTTCGGTACGGTGGCCTCTGCGTAGGCGTAGATCAGCTTGGCGCCACGGCGAATGATGCCGTTCCACTCCTGGGAGGTGCCGGGAAGGAAGCCGGGGACGTCGACCAGAGTCAGCACCGGGATGTTGAATGCGTCGCAGGTCCGGACGAACCGGGCGGCCTTCTCACTGGCGTCGATGTCGAGGGTGCCGGCGAACTGCATCGGCTGGTTGGCGACCACCCCGATAGAACGTCCATCCACCCGGCCGAATCCGACGATCATGTTCTGGGCGAACTGAGCGTGGACCTCGAGAAAGTCACCCTCGTCGAGGACCCGCTCGATGATCTGGTGCATGTCGTACGGAGTGTTCGGGGAGTCGGGGATGAACGTGTTGAGATCCGGGTCGATCTCGGCGTCCAGATCGTCCACGGCGTCGTAGCTCGGGGCGTCGTCGAGATTGTTCGACGGAAGGAACGACAGCAGCGCACGGGCGAGTTCGAGGCACTCCGTCTCGTCGGCCGACTGGAAGTGCGCGACACCGCTGCGGGAGTTGTGGGTGTGTGCGCCACCCAGTTCCTCCATGCCCACGTCCTCGCCGGTGACCTCCTTGATCACGTCGGGGCCAGTGATGAACATGTGGCTGGTCTGGTCGACCATCAGGGTAAAGTCGGTGATCGCCGGAGAGTACACGGCGCCACCGGCGCATGGCCCCATGATCAGTGAGAGCTGTGGGACGACGCCGGAGGCCATCACGTTGCGGTAGAAGATTTCGCCGTACAGACCGAGGGCGACGACACCCTCCTGGATACGCGCTCCGCCGGAGTCGTTGATGCCCACGACGGGGCAGCCTGTCTTCAACGCAAGATCCATGATTTTGACGATCTTCTCACCGAAGACCTCACCCAGGCTGCCACCGAAAACGGTGAAGTCCTGGCTGAACACGCAGACCTGCCGGCCGTCGACAGTCCCGTACCCGGTCACCACGCCGTCGCCGTACGGCCGGTTGGCCTGGACGCCGAAGTCGTGCGCGCGATGGCGGGCGAAGGCGTCGGTCTCGACGAACGACCCGGGGTCGAGGAAGGCCTCGACCCGTTCGCGGGCTGTCATCTTGCCCTTGGCATGCTGCGCGTCGACCGCTCGCTGGGACCCGGCGTGGACGGCATCATCGTTCACGCGCCGCAGGTGGGCGAGTCGGCCTGCGGTGGTGTGCGGGTCGGGAGCGGAATCCTCTGCGGACGCGGGAAGAGCCATAACCGGCAGCGTACGACCCCCGCGGGTCCACGCGTGTGATTGATGTGCAGCGGATCTCACCGGATAGGCGAGATTCGTGGGCCTCCGGCGAGTTGACCGTATCCCGGATCAGTTCGCCGATCGTCCGCCGATCGTCCGAGTCGCCGACGGGTGACCGGACGGTCTGGCAGAGTGGACCGGTGCCACTCTCGAAGGAGCCCGCACCCGCGGGACCCTCTCCTGAGCAGCCCGCGTCCGGCAAGCTCCCGTCCGGCAAGCCCTCGCCGGCGTCCCCTCGGGCCCGCCCTGCCGGAGAGGGGCGATCCTCGTCCGTCGGAACACGTGAACCGCTTGACGCCGCACGCCTCGCGGCCCGTGCCGCCGCGGTCGGTCTCGACCTGACGGTGGTAGAGGAGATCGACTCGACCAACGCCGCGCTGGCGCGCATCGCCCGGGGCGAAGACACCGCCCGCGGCGAAGACACCGCCCGCGGCCGGGGACGGGTTCTCGTCGCCGAACGGCAGACGGCGGGTCGTGGCCGGCTTGACCGATCATGGGAGTCTCGCCCTGGTGCCGGGTTGACGGTCTCGCTGCTGCTGCAACCCCGGGTACCGATGTCACTGCTCGGCTGGCTGCCCATGGTGGTCGGAACCTCGCTCCTAGCGACGCTACGTGAGGTGGCGGCGGTTCCCGCAGTCCTGAAATGGCCCAATGACGTTCTCGTCGACGACGCGAAGCTCGCCGGCATCCTGGTTGAGGTCGTCCAGGTCCCACTATCGTCACCCTCGGTGATTATCGGTTTTGGGTTGAATGTCATGGCGGAGCATGACGAGCTCCCGGAGCGGTCGACAAGCCTGCTGCTCAGCGGCGCGCTTCCGGCGGCCCTGGACCGGACCAAGCTGCTCGGGGTGGTACTCGCGGATCTCGTCGGGGCGATCACTGGTTGGGAGGCCGACCCGCAAGCGGCTCGCGCGGAGTACCTACGGGTGTGCGCGACGATCGGCAGGCGGGTGCGCGTCGAGCTGCCGGACGGTTCGGCGGTGCTCGGGACCGCCACCGACGTTGACCCCGACGGCCGGCTCGTCGTCAACGGGCGACCCTACAGCGCCGCCGACATCGTTCACCTGCGGTGACGAGGGACCCGGCAGTGATCTGTCCGCCCGAGATGCGACGATCGTTGCCGTGGCGTTTCCCGACGATATCCTCACCCAGGACGAAGAGGTTGTCCTTCATGTGCACCCGCACTGGGTCAGCCTGGTAGTCCCGGCGTTCTGGACGGTTGCCGCCCTCCTTTTCGCCGTGCTGGGGGTTTTCTTCGCACCCGGAGGGGTGTTGCAGAAGCCCATCCAGTATCTCGTGCTTCTGGTCGCCTTCGGCGCGATCGGCTACCTGAGTGTGATGCCATGGTTACGTCGAATGACGACCCATTACGTCGTGACGAACCATCGACTGGTGATCCGCGAAGGGGTCGTCACGCGGGTCGGGCGTGACGTCCCGCTCGCCTGGTTGGTCGGCGCGACGGTGCAGCAGAACGTCATCGACCGGCTTCTGGGCTCGGGTGAGCTGATCATTGAGATGGTGGGGCAGCGGGGCCGGGCCAGCCTGTCGTGTATGCCGCACGCCGAGCGGGTGCAGGAAACCCTCGCCGATCTCTCCGCGCCCTACCAGTCACGGGGCTATCCGGGGGCCTGACGCCGGGACGGCCGGAGGCGGCAAGCACGGCAGATCCGTCACACCGGATCGAACTCCCGCCACCATGCGAGCAATTTGTCGGCCTGCGGATCCTCCGTGGCGAAGCCGAGACGCTCGTCGTCAACCGTCCAGAACACCGAGAACCGGCCGGGTCTTGCATCGCAGAGGAAGGTGCCACGGAGTTGGGAGCCGCGTGCCCAGCGCTCGATGCCGGTCTGTCCCTGATAACAGTCGCCGACGTCGGCGAGGGCTGCGGACCGGCGGGCGATGTCGCGGGTCAGGGCCGAGGCGTCCCGGTAACGCAGGACGAGGATTCGAGGGGGGCCGGAGCGTCGGTCGCCACCCCGGGGACGCAGCTGAGGGCCGCCTCCACGCCATCGGGTACCGCCTGTCCCCCGCTGGGCGGCGCACTCGTGCACTCGTCGACCGCGAACGGCTTGAGCGAGGACCGCAGCCGGGCCTCGGCGGCGTCGAGCGTCGGGCCCGGCGATGGTCCGACGCCGGGCCCTCCGGAGGCCACGGTGCCTGCGGTGCCCGTCGTGCCGGACGCCGACGGGTGGCGACCGGCGGGGCTGTCGCTCGGATCGTGGGTCACGGCGAGCCCGATGGTGACGCCACTCGCGACCAGAGCCGCGATGATCAGGACGATCGCGGTGAGGGGTCCGCGACGCCACCACGAGCCGGTTCCACCGGATGGATCATCGTCACCGTCGGCCGGATTCCGCGGGAATCCGTCTTCGGAACCGTTCACAGGTATCCGGTCTCCCGAGGAAGGTCAGCTCAATGGCGGAGTGGATCGAACGACTTCCACCATCTGTTGAGGTTACCCGGATCCTGATCATCCGCGGAGAACGCGATTCGATAGTCGTCGTAGGTCCAGAATTCGTAGAAACGC
>NZ_CDXDOS010000025.1:0-26735 GCF_978021245.1 Frankia sp. CoBUL1 | reverse complement strand
GACCTCCCGATAGACAGCCTACCAACGCTACTGGAGCGGTCCGACAGTCCGGTTCGTGGACCCGGATCCCGGCCACCGACGCGCTGGCGGACCGGGGCGGGCTGCGCCCGCACCCCCGGCAGGCACGCCGCTGTCCGGCGCAGAGACGAGATGGCGGTGGGCCGGGTTCGGAGTGGCAATCTTGGCCGCACTCGCCGAACTGGCTGCCTCCTGCGGGACGAACACGCTAGCGACGATCCATCCGTGGCGTCACCCTGTAAGAAGCGGGTAACGCAGACCGATGCCCACCGGAGACATCGGCAGGCGCGGAGGGGAGATCGCTCGATGTCGGCACAGATACTCACGCTGGATGGCGAACGGCAGACGCTCTCGGACGAGACGGTCGAGGAGATCCGCGCGATCTTCCGCGGGCAGGTTCTGACGTCGGACGACCTGGGGTATGACGACATCCGGGTCGTCCAGAACGCCATGCTCGACCGCAGACCCGGTCTGATCATCCGATGCACCGGGACCGCCGACGTCGTCGACGCCGTCAGCCTCGCCTACAGGCGGGACCTGCTCGTCGCTGTCCGCGGCGGCGGCCACAGCATCGCCGGGACCTGCACGGCCGACGACAGTTTGATGATCGATCTGTCGATGATGCGGGGTGTCTGGGTCGACCCGGATCAGCGACGTGTGCGGGTGGCGGGTGGTGCGACCTGGGGCGACGTCGACCGTGAGACGCAGCTGTACGGGCTCGCGGTACCTGGCGGGGTCGTGTCGACCACGGGCGTCGCGGGTCTGACACTCGGTGGCGGAATCGGCTGGCTCCACCGCAAGTACGGTCTGGCCTGTGATGCGCTGCGCGCCGCCGAGGTCGTGACAGCCAGCGGCAAGATCATACGGTGCGACGGGACCGAACATCATGAGGACCTGTTCTGGGCGTTGCGTGGCGGGAGCGGCAACTTCGGTGTGGTGGTGTCCTTCGAGTTCGAGGCCTATCCGTTGGGCCCGATGGTCTGGAACAGCATGATCGTCCACCCGGTCGACGCCGTTACCGAGGTGCTTTCCCGCTGGCAGGACTGGACGTCCACCGTCCCTGACGAGGTCACCAGCCGTGCCCTCCTGTGGTCGCTGCCGGATGCACCGACGCTCCCGCCCGCCGTGCACAACCGCGACGTGCTCATCACGGCCGCCCTGTATGCCGGCGCCCCGGACGAGGGTCAGCGAGCGTGCCGGGCGCTTTCCGGGTTTGGCACGCCGCTTGCCGATATGAGCCAGGCCCGGTCGTACCGGACAGCGCAATCCTCCCTCGATCCCTTCTTCCCCAAGGGCGGACTCCAGAGCTACTGGAAGTCCGTCTACCTGGACAGACTCGATGAGGACGCGACCACGTTCGTGGCGCGCATCAGCCACGACCGCCCGCACCCGACGACGATGGTGCACCTGCCTCTCCTGGGAGGCGCCATGTCACGTGTAGGGACAACCGAAACCGCGTTCGGTGACCGCAGCGCTCGGTACCTGCTGAGCATCGACGGAAACTGGCTGGACCCCGCCGAAGACGACGCAAACATCCGCTGGGTGCGCAATGCCTACGGCGAGGCCGTCAGGCTTCGGGCCGCATCGGGCACTTACCTCAACTTCAGCGGCGACGCGGATCTCGACGACGCCGACCGGGCACGGGCCTGGGGGCGCAACGTCGAGCGGCTGCAGCGAGTGAAGCGCACCTATGACCCGGAGAACCGCTTCCGGCTCAACCCCAACATCCCCCCCCCCCCGCCGAAAGCTGAGCCTGCGCTGGGACTGGGGCTGATGACCGTCCCCACCTTTCGGGCGATCTCCTCACGCATCTGACGGATCGACGCCACCGCATCACTGTCCGCGAGAATCTCCAGGGTCTCCTGTAGGCTCTCCCGCTCGTCCACCGAGACGACCGGCCAGGCTCGCTGGCGCGCCGTAGCCCACACCATGCACAGTTCTTCATCCTCGGTCGTGGGCGAGGCGGACGTTGTAACGGGCATCCGAGGTTTGGCGTTCCGTCCCCGCGCGAGCGCACAAGGACGGAACACTTGTCTCTAAAAGATCTCCTCACCGACCGCAAGGATTCCTGCGATCGGTGCCTGTTTTATTGGAATCTCAGCGACAGACCCTGACCGTGCGCGGGGGAATCCAGGTCCGGTGTCCATGCCTCCAGACCCAGTGACCGCTCATATGGCGCCAATAACAATGTACATCACTGCGATGGACCGCGCCAGGCGTGCTTCTCGGCGGAGAAGCCATCGAAGGAGCCGCAGACAAAATTGTCCCGAGCGCAACGATCACAACCATCAGAAAATACTTCGGGCTTTTCCTGAGCGCCATTTCCGCCCCCTCCAGTGTCGCACCGCCATCTCCCCGGGGAAGTTCCCCACTGGCTTGCGAGCCAGAGATACCCCCGCCATCGGGCTCTAATCATTTCACCAATGACGTGAATCGCAGCAATCTCCGACGTAATCGACGGCGATTTACTGTGATCGATAGTTCATGGTTTGTGACCTACTGGGTAGGTAGAAGCAGAGCCGGTGTCCGGCGGCGAGCATGTCGATCAGTTCGCGGAGTAGGTGAGGCATCGAGGTGCTGGTCCAGGCCTGCCAGACTCGGCCGTCGCTTCAGCCACCGACGACCCCGCAGACTCCCGTCTTCCCCAGCAGTGTCACTGGTAGCCGGTCACCCGCCGTTCACGCGGTAGCATGGTGGGCGATACTGGGCGGTGTGACGAGCGACGGACAGACCGGGCCGGCAGCCGGCGGTGATGCGCTGCCCCGGCAGCCGTTCGCGCACCTGAGCGCCCCCAACGCGGACGTCTACCGGGAGGTGCTGACGACGTTCGCGCGGGCGCGGGACCGGTTCATCGTCCACATGCGCCCCGAGGACGTGATCGCGGACCTGGGGCGGCCGGGGCAGACCGAGTCGATCGTCGCCGCGCTGGACAAGCTCGTTGAGTGGGGCAACCTGCGGGCCGACCCGGACACCGGCCGGGTGACCACAGTGGCGGACTTCCACCGGGCGCGCTACCTGTACCAGCTGACCCCGGCCGGGCAGGCGGCCGAGGAGGCGATCGCCGTCTACGAGGTGGCGATCGGCCGCCGGGGCGCCCTGCAGTCGGTGGCGCTGGAGGACATCGCCGCCCAGCTGCGCGCCCTGGTGGAGATGACGGCCGGCGACGCCGCCGATCTCGACCCGGCGAAGGTACACCTGCTGCTGCTGGGGCTGGCGGAGCGGTTCACCGGACTGGCCGACAACGCTCAGGCGTTCATGACGTCCCTCCGCCGAGTGATCGACTTCTCGGACGGTGACGTGGACGCGTTCCTCGCCTACAAGCAACGGCTCATCGACTACATCAACCGGTTCATCGCCGAGCTGGCGAACCGGGGCGCGGAGATCGCCACCCTGCTGGGTCAGGTCGAGGGGGCCGGCGTCGAACGCCTGCTGCTGCTCGCGGCCCGTCGGGAGGCGACCGACGCCGTGCCCGACGTGCCCGAGGTATCCGGCTCCGGGGCATCCGATTCCGGACGGACCGGAGCCGGGCGAACCGACGCCGAGCGGATTCGGACCGCCTACGACGCCGCGGTCGCCGCGGCCCTGGACGGCTGGCGCAACCGCTGGCGCGGCCTGCACGACTGGTTCGTGTCGGCGGATTCACGCCGTCCCTCCCAGGCACGGTTGTTGCGGGGCGCGGCGATCACCGCGATCACCCAGCTCATCGACACCGTCGCCGCACTCAACGAGCGCCGTACCGGCCGTTCGGACCGGTCGGCGGACTTCCGCACGCTCGCTCGCTGGTTTGCCGAGGCCCCTGACGACGCGGCGGCCCACCGGCTGTGGCGGGCCGCCTTCGGCCTGGCCTCGGCCCGGCATCTCACCGTCAGCCAGGAGACCGTCGCCGCCTGGCAGGAGGACGAGCCGGCACCGAACACGCCGTGGCAGGATGCGCCGCCGATGCGGATCAGCCCGCAGCTACGCCGGACCGGTTCCTACGAGCGGCGCGGAACGCCGAACCGGGTCACGGACCGCGCGCGGCAGCGGCGGCTGCTCGCCGAGCAGGCCGCGCGGGAGGCGGAGCAGGCCGCGTCCGCTCGGGCCCGGCTCGCCACCGACGGGCCGGTGCTGCTGTCCCAGCTCGGCGTCCTGGACCGGCAGGCGTTCCGGCTGTTCCTCGGCCTGCTCGGGGACGCGCTCGCCGCCAGGCTGCCGGGCGATACCGAGGTGGAGACCACGTCCAGCGACGGCACGGTCCTGATCCGGCTCACCCTCGTCCCCGGCGGGGGGGTGGCGCGGATCGAGACCGAGGATGGCGTCCTGGACGGCCCGGAACACACCGTCGAGATCGTCGACCTGGCCGGTGCGGCATCGCGTCCGGCGGCCTGGAACGACCTGAATGGCCTGAATGGCCGAAGCCGGCAAAACGATCCGAATGGCCGGATAGACGACCTCGATCCAGTCGTACTCGCCGGTGGGCCAGACCGGCTCGAGCTGCTGGAGACCGGACGGGTGTCCGGATGACGGCGGACTCGGTCGCCGAGGAGAACCGGGCCGCGCGGCGCAGGGCCCTGCGCGCGCTGCTGGCCGGGCCGCTACGCACCGCCGGCGCGGACGACGAGGTCCTGCGGCTGGTCCGCCGGCACGCGTCCGAGCTGCGCGAGTGGCTCGCCGCCGAAACCGGCTGGCGGCTGGTCGTCGACGCCGAATCGGCGCGGCTGTTCAAGACGGCGGCGACCATCCAGGACGACACGCACCCGGCGCGGGAGGGGAAGGGCCGAGCGCCGTTCGGGCGGCGCCGCTACGTCCTGCTGTGTCTCGCGCTGTCAGTGCTGGAGGGGGCGGACACCCAGATCACCCTCGGCCGGTTGGCCGAAGGGGTGCTGGTCGCGGCGAGCGACCCGGAACTGGCCCGCACCGGGGTCACCTTCACCCTCAGCCGCCGGGACGAACGTTCCGACCTCGTGGCGGTGGTCCGGCTGCTGCTCGCGCTCGGCGTGCTGGATCGGGTCGCCGGCGAGGAGGACGCCTATCTGCGCGACAGCGGCGACGCGTTGTACGACGTACGCCGCAGGGTGCTCGCGTCGCTGCTGACCGGTACCCGCGGCCCGTCGACCATCGACGCCGACGACATCGGGGCGCGGCTCGCCGAGCTGACCCACGAGCCCGTCCCCGACACCGACGACCTGCGCAACCGGTCGCTTCGCCACCGGTTGACCCGCCGGCTGCTCGATGATCCCGTCGTCTATTACGACGAGCTCGCCGAGGACGAGCGCGCCTACCTGATCAGCCAGCGGCGGGCGATCACCAGACGGATCGAGGACGCCACCGGTCTGATCGCCGAGATGCGCGCGGAGGGAATCGCGATGGTCGACCCCGACGACGAGCTCACCGACGTACGGATGCCGGAACAGCGCACCGACGGCCACGTGACCCTGCTAGTCGCCGAGTATCTCGCCACCCGGCCGGATCCCGCGGAGCCGGTGCCGGTCGGCCAGCTGCGTGGATACGTTCGGAAGATGGCAGCCGAGCATTCCACCTACTGGCGGCGGGGCGTCACCGAACCGGGTGCCGACGCCGAGCTGCTCGCCATGGCGCTGGACAAGCTGCGCGCGCTGCGGCTGGTCACGGACCTGCCGGGCCGGGCCGGCGAGCCGCCGGCGGTGCTCGCCCGGCCCGCGATCGCGCGCTACGCCGTCGAGGCGCCGACGATCCACGACGGCCGGGCGGGCGGCGCCGGCCCGGCCAGAAGCGGTCCGGCCAGAAGGAAGAAGACGAGCCGCCGATGAGCACCTCGACCCGCATGCCCGCAACACCGGCATCGCCCACGGCACCGGCACCGGCCTCGATTCCCGTACCGGCCCGGGAGGACCGCTGGCAGCCGCTGCGCGCCGGCCTGGTCGACCTCTTCTACTACGACGTGGAAGAGTTCCACTTCCACGACGGGCGGCTGCTGCTGCGGGGCAACAACGGTACCGGCAAGTCGAAGGTCCTGGCGCTGACGCTGCCGTTCCTGCTGGACAGCGAGCTGGCCGCGCACCGGGTCGAACCGGACGGTGACCGCAACAAGCGGATGGAATGGAACCTGCTGCTGGGCGGCCGGCATCCGCATCCCGAGCGGCTCGGCTACACCTGGCTGGAGTTCGGCCGGCTGGGCGGTGACGGCATCCCCGAGTACCGCACGATCGGGGCCGGCCTGAAGGCGGTCAGCGGGCGCGGCATCGTCCGGCACTGGTTCTTCGTGACCCGCCAGCGGATCGGTCCGCAGCTGTCCCTGGTCAGCCCGACCCGGGTGCCGCTGACCAGGGACAAACTGAAAGAAGCCGTCGACGGCCACGGCGCGGTGTACGACACCGCGTCGGACTACCGCCGTGCCGTGGACGAAGCGCTGTTCGGTCTCGGCGGGCACCGGTACGAGGCCCTGGTCAACCTCCTGATCCAGCTACGCCAGCCGCAACTGTCCAAGAAGCCCGACGAGAAGCTGCTCTCCCGGGCGCTCACCGAGGCGTTGCCGCCGCTGGACCCCGCGCTCGTGGTCATCGTGGCCGAGGCGTTCCGGGGTCTGGACGAGGAACGGGAGACGCTGCGCGCCCTCGCCGAGGCGGAAACGGCGGCGCAGGCGTTCCTGACCCATTACCGCCGGTACGCCCGAGTGGCCGCGAAGCGGTACGCCGCGCCGCCGCGGCAGGCGCACAGCCGCTACGAGCAGCACGGGCGGGATCTCGCCGAGGCCGACGCCGCGCATCAGGCGGCGGTCGAGGCCCTGACGGCCGCGCAGCAGGCGCTCACCGAGGTGGAGGAGGCGAAGGCCACACTGACCGCCCGGCGGGACGCGCTGCGGGACAGCCCGGAGATGCGCGACGCGGCGGCGCTGCGGGGCGCCGAGGAGGATGCCGGGCGACTCGCCCGGTTCGCCGCCCAGCGGGAGCGGGACAGCCGGGCCGCGGCCGAGGCTGCCGGCGACCGGAAGCGCCGGCTCACGGGTGCGGAACGCACGGTCCAGGCCGACGCGGCGGGCTTCGACGCCGCGGTCCGGGCCGCCGGGCTGGCGGCCGAGGCCGCCCTGGTCACCGGCCGGCACGCCGCAGTGCTCACCGAGCTGGACGGCGGGGAACCGCCGTACCGCGACGCCCGGCGATCCGCCGAGGCCCTGGTCGGGCAGCAGGGCGCCGCCGTGAACCGCCTCGACGGGTTGCTGCGCGCGGCGGCCGACGCCGACGTGGCGCTGCGCGCGGCCCGGGACGACCTGGACCGGATCACTGCCGAGCAGCAGGCCGCCGCCGAGCGGATCGCGGCGGCCGAGGACCTGACCGCCCAGCGCGGGGCGGGCCTCGTCGCGGCCTGCACGGCCTACCTGGCCGGCTGCGCGTACCTGCGGCCGGCTGACCCGGACGCCGCGCTGGCGGCCCTGGCCGGCTGGGTGGACACACTCGACGGGTCCAACCCGGTCGCCACCGCGGTGGACGAGGCGGCGCGGCTGGCCACCGCCGACCTCGGGCGCCGGCAGGCCGTCCTCGACGGCGAGCAGACGGCCGCCCGGCGGGAACTCGAACGGCTCGCCGAGGAGATCGAGCGGCTGGCGGCCGGTGGCCACGACTCGCCGCCGGCCCCGCACACCCGCGACGAGCACGGGCGGGACGGCCGGGACGGCGCCCCGCTGTGGAAGGTCGTCGACTTCGTCGACGGCGTGCCCGACGAGCACCGAGCCGGAATCGAGGCGGCGCTGGAGGCCGCCGGGATCCTCGACGCCTGGGTCGGCCCGGACGGGCGGCTGCACAACCCCGTCAGCGACGACGTTCTGGTCACGCCCGGGCGGCCTGCGCCGGGGGGTGGGCTGGCCGCGGTGCTCACGCCGGCGATCGACCGCGACGACGCACACGCGGCCCGGCTGAGCGACACCGCGGTCGCCGCCGTCCTCGCGACGATCGGCCTGCGCGGCGGGCCCGGCCCGGCCGGCGGCTCCCTGGTCCACGGGCCGGCGGCCACCGAGACCTCGGACACCGAGACCTGGGTCACCGTGGACGGCCGGTTCGGTAACGGGGTCCTGACCGGCGGTTGGCGCAAGGAAACCGCCGGCTACATCGGTGAGGGTGCCCGCGAGGCGGCCAGGCGGGTCCGGCTCGACCACCTGCGCGCCGATGCGACCCGGATCGAGCTACGGTTCGAAGAGCTGGCCGCGGCCGCCGCGGAGCTGGCCGACCGGCAGCTCTCGCTGGCCGCCGAGCACGGGGCCCGGCCCTCCGACGGCGACCTGCGCGAGGCGCACGCGCAGCTGGCCACGGAGCACAAGGCCAAGCGGCGGATCGACGCCCAGCACCAGGAGGCGGCCGCTGTCGCGGCCCGCCGACAGCAGGCCGCGGGTGAGGCGCGGGCGGCGGCCGAGGAGTTCGCCGGCGACGTGCGCCTGCCCGCGGAGCCGGCCGCGCTGGCCGACGTCCGGGACGCCCTGGGTGACTACCGGGCGGAGCTGGCCGCGCTGTGGCCGGCGGCGGAATCGCTGGACCGGTCCCGCCGCGCGGCGACCGAGGCGGAACACGAACTCACCCTCGCGCTGGAACGCCAGGAACAGACGGCCGAGGCGGTCGCCGAGGCGCAGACGCAGGCCGACGCGGCCGCCGAACGTCACCGGGTCCTGGTCGAGACGGCCGGCGCCGCCGTCGACGAACTGTTCCGCAAACTGGCCGCCGTCGACACCGAACTCGACCGGTGCGGGCAGCAGGAGAAGCAGTCGCGGGCCGCCGAACGGGATGCGCTCGACGCCCGGGGCCGGGCTCACGGCCGGCGTGAGACGTTGCGGGAGGCGATCACCACCGCCGCGGCCGAACGCGAGGCGGCTGTCGCGAGGCTCCGGGCGTTCGCGGCCACCGGCCTGCTCGCGGTCGCCGTCCCGGACCTGGAGATCCCGGACCCGGCTGCCGGCTGGGCACCGTACCCCGCGATCACGCTCGCCCGGGCGGTCAACGCTGCCCTCGACGACGTCGACGACACCGACCGCCGGTGGGAGCTGGCGCAGCAGCGGGTGTCGGCCGAGCACAAGGTTCTCACCGACGCGCTGTCCCGGCACGGCCACTCGGTCGGGATGGTCGTCTCCGACGGCGTGATCGTGGTCGACGTCCTGTTCCAGGGCCGCAAGCAGGACATCCCGGCCCTGGTCGCCGCGTTGGAGACGGAGACCGGGCAGCGGGCGATGCTGCTGTCCGCGAAGGAACGCGAGATCCTGGAGAACCACCTCGTGAACGAGGTGGCCGGCGCCTTGCAGGAACTGATCAGCGACGCCGAGAGCCAGGTTCGCCGGATCAACACGGACCTCGCGCAGCGGCCCACGTCGACCGGCATGCGGCTGCGGTTGCAGTGGCGGGTCGCGCGCAGCGCCCCCGAGGGGCTCGGCGCGGTGCGCGACCGGTTGCTGCGGCAGACGGCCGACGCCTGGAGCCCCGCCGAGCGGACCGCCGTCGGCGCGTTCCTCCAGGAGGAGATCAACCGGGAGCACAGCGCGGACACCACCGGCGGATGGGCCGAGCAGTTGACCCGTGCCCTGGACTACCGCGACTGGCACGAGTTCGCTGTGCAGCGGTTCCAGGACGGTCAGTGGCGGCCGGCGAGCGGTCCGGCGTCCGGTGGTGAGCGGGTGCTCGCGGCGTCGGTGCCGCTGTTCGCGGCCGCCTCGTCGTTCTACGACTCCTCCGGCAACCGGCACGCACCCCGCCTGGTCGCCCTGGACGAGGCGTTCGCCGGGGTGGACGACGACTCGCGGGCCAAGTGCCTGGGCCTGCTCGCCGCGTTCGACCTCGATGTGGTGATGACCAGCGAGCGCGAGTGGGGCTGCTACCCGCAGGTCCCCGGCCTGGCGATCGCGCAGCTGTCCCGCCGGGACGGCATCGATGCCGTGCTCGTCACGCCGTGGCGGTGGGACGGGCACGAGCGCACCCGCGTCGACCGGCCGGTGCCCTACCAACCCGAGCAACCCGAGCGGCCCGACCGGCCCCAGCCGCTCCGTCCGGCGCAGGGTGACAACACCGAGCCCCTACCGTTCGAGTGAGCGCGGCGTCGACCGGGGCCGCCCGCGATGTGGAAGCCGCCCGCGATGTGGAACAGCTGCGTCGTCTGCTGGGCGGTGAGCACACGGCATGGCTGCTCGACCGGGTACGGCGCAGGATCGAGCTGGGCCGGCCGCTCACCGGGACAGTCACCCTCGGCCGGGCCAGCGCGGACCAGCGGCGGGGGGTCGAGCGGCTGCTGGGCCGCCGGGCCGGCACCGGCGCCTCGCTGTCCGTGTCGTTGGACGAGGTCGACGCGGTGCTGCGGTCCAGCGGCGCCGCGCCGGACGGACTCGCCGCCGCCGTCCGCCAGCTCACCGGGGATGTCACGGAGCGGGCGGAGCTGGCCGCGGCGCAGTCACGGGCCTGGGCGCAGGCGCACCAGCCCCTGGACGACCTTCTCGCCCGGCGCCCCGAGCTCACCCCCTGGCGGTCCTGGCTGGACAGCACCGGCCTGCTGCGCCGGCTGACTGGCACCCCGGACGCGGCGATGCCGCTGGCCGCCGACCTGGTCCGGGTGCTCGACGCGTTGCCCTCACCCGGCGTGGCGCTGGGCCGGCTGGCCGCCACCAGCACCGGCGACGCGCACGCGCTCGACGACGGCCGGCCGCTGGCGACGCTGGCCCTGGCGGCGGCCCGGGTACTGGGCGGATCCCACCCTGCGGGTGACGGCTCGGCCGCGGGCCGTCGCGCCGCGTGGGCCGCTGTCGGGGTACACCGTGACGAACTGTCGTCCACGGTGCTCTGCCTGGGTCTGCCGGGCGGGGCGGACAGCCCGACCGGCCGGATCCTGGCCATCTGTCGCGAGGTGGGGGAGCCCTGCGTGCTCACTCTGCGCCAGGTCGGCCCGGGCCAGGACCGCGGCGACCTCGGCGTGGGCCTCGGAGTGGTGTACCTGTGCACGAATCCGATCGTGCTGGCCAGCGCCGCCGACGAGCTGGCGGGCCGCACCCCGCCGCTGGTGTGCGTGAACGGCCAGCCGTCGGCCGCCGTCATCGGCCTGCTCGCGGCGCTCGCCGGCCAGGGCGCGCGGTTCGCCTACCACGGCGACTTCGACTGGGGCGGCATCCGCATCGCCAACGGCCTGCGGGAACGGATCGGCTGGCGGCCATGGCGTTTCGACGCCCGGTCCTATCAGGCCGCGCTGACCACGGTGACCGGCGGCGAGCTGGCTGGCCGGCCGGTCGACGCGGCCTGGGACCCCGACCTGCGCCCCGCGCTGGAACACCATGCGATCAGAGTGGACGAGGAACTCGTCCTCGCCGAGCTGATCGACGACCTCGGCGCCCCACAGGCCTGGTAACACTCGACAACACTCTGTAACACTCGGTAGATAAAGGCCAGGCGCTCAAGGGTGCGGCCGGTAGAGTCCCGGCGACACACGCGGGCAGCAGGTCGGCAACCTCGCTCGTCCGGGCGCCATGGCCGGTGAGAGCAGCGGTGACCGGCTGGTCTTCGTCAACGACGACCAGCGGCGCCCGGTGCGGCAGGCGCAGACTGGAGGCGATGACCAAGTCAGCGGTACCCAGGCCCCGTCTGTCCACCAGCCCCTTCAAGGCCCCGGTCACCCCGCCGTGCAAGCGGTTCGCCGTAGGAGACCGGGTCACCCACGACATGTACGGTCTCGGCCAGGTAACCGGGGTCGAAGCAGAAGTCGCCGTCCTCGTCGATTTCGGTTCCCAGCAGGAACGCATTCTGAGCCCGTTCAGCAAGACGTCCCGTCTCTGACGCCATGAGGCTTCGATTCGCGGAACCCGAAGACACCACGTAGGCGGCGGAAGGTCCCACGGAGAAGCCTGTCACCGCTCTGACGTCCTACCCCTCGTTCCACTCGGCAGCCCCACCCCGAAAGCGAGACATCTCATCGCCACCGCCTCGATCCCCCTCTTCTCCGCGTCGGAGCCGCCGCGGTCTCTGCCGCGGCAGGAGCCCCCGCCTCTGACGATCCGCCTCTTCCAGGCACCCGACTTCGGGCTGTCTGATGTCGAGATCATCGATGTCGTGGTCACGGACGTCGAGACCGCCGCCTTCCAGACGCCCGCCGTCGAGCGCCCGCCCGCGCTGGATCCCCGTCGTCATCGAGCGCGGCCCCGCCGATCGTAGGCTCCGGGCGCTGTCCGGGTAGGGCGCGCAGCCACGCGCACCAGGCGTCGACCCCCTGGCCGGTACGGGCGCTGACCTCCAGCATGGCCACGCCCGGGTTGACGTCGGCGAGGTTCTTCCGGAACGCCTCAAGGTCGAAGTCGAGGTGGGGAAGCAGGTCCGTCTTGTTGACGAGCACCAGGTCGGCCGAGCGGAACATGACCGGGTACTTGAGGGGCTTCTCCTCGCCCTCGGTGACGGCAAACACCATCGCGCGCAGGTCCTCCCCGACCTCGAACTCGGCGGGGCACACCAGGTTGCCGACGTTCTCGATAACGACGAGATCGAGGTCGCGCAGGGGCAACCGGCCCAGCGCCGAGGCGACCATGGGCGCGTCCAGGTGGCACTCCCCGCCGAACCCGTTACCGGTGTTGATCAGGGCGATCGCCGCGCCGAGCCCGTCGAGGCGGTCGGCGTCGATGCTGGTCTCGATGTCGCCCTCGATGATCCCGACCCGCAGCTGCGGGCCGAGACGGCGCAGCGTCTCGACCAGCAGGGTGGTCTTACCGGCGCCGGGAGCGGACATCAGGTTCACCACCGTGACGCCGACGGCGTCGAAGGCGGCCCGGTTCGCCAGCGCGACCCGCTCGTTCTCCCCGAGGATCCGCTCGAGGACCTCGACCCGTTCGGGCCCGGTGCCATAGCCGGAATGGTCCCCGACGGACACCCCGGCCGGTGGGTGCGGACCCGAGTACTCGTGCGGCGCCCCACCCGGGTGGGGATGCGCCCCTTCCGGGTGGGGATGGAAGCGACCCACGGCGTGTCACGCCTCCACGGTGTCGGGAGCTGCCGAGCCGAGAGCCGCCGGGTCGGGAGCCACTTCGAACGAGGTGACGAGGAACTCCTCGCCGGTGACGATGGTGACGCCGGCCGCGCCGCAGGTGCCGCAGCGCAGCGCCCGGTCCGCCAACTCGCCGCGGGTCCCGCACACCCGGCAGCACACACTGACCGGCACGCTCTCGACCTCCAGCACAGACCCGGCCAGCACGGACCCGGCCAGCACCTGCCCGCCGGGGGGATCGGCGCCGTTCTCCGGCGGCCCAGCGTTCTCCGGGGGCCCAGCGTTCATCAGCTCCCAGCAGTAGGCGAGGGTTTCCGGCACGATCTGGCGCAGCTGACCCACCCGGACGTGCACCCGGGTGACCGGCCGACCGGCCGCGTGCCGGGTGACGACGCCCGCGATCGATCGGCAGACGGACAGCTCGTGCATCGCCCGGTCCTCCCCCGGCACCCTCCGGCGACCCGCCTGATCCGGTGACCCGCCCGAGCCGGCATCGCACCGGCTCACCGCTTCGCCGGGCCGCGCCTCGGCGCTCGCCCCACGGGCGTCGATGAGGGCGGGCTGGGATGGCCGGTGCATGCCCCACTCTCGCCCGGTCGTGTGCGCTTCACCAAACCGCACTGCGCGTTGGTGACTGCGCGTTGGTGGCAGCCTCCGCGCACTGTCGATGGGCGTCCGGCGTTGGGGGACATAGCGTTTGCTCTGCCGGAAGTCTCCGTGAGGCGACGGGCCACCCGACGATCACCCGACCCAGCGGCTTCTGATCACCTCGCCGGAGGGCTCGGTCCGCTCGTGGAGGTGGGCGGTGCGGCGGACCGCGGTGCCGACCACGGCCCGTCCGACGAAGGGAGTACTGATGTCATCCGTGCTGTGGTTCCAGGGCGGGGCGTGCAGCGGCAACACGATGTCCTTCCTGAACGCCGACGAGCCCAACGTCGTCGACCTGATCACCGACTTCGGGCTGGAACTGCTCTGGCACCCGTCGTTGGGGCTGGAGAACGGCGCCCAGGCCCGGGAGCTGTTCACCGACTGCGCGCGGGGTGCGCGGCCGGTCGACATCTTCGTCTTCGAGGGTTCGGTGATCCGCGGCCCGGACGGAACCGGCAGCTTCGACGTTTTCGCCGAGCGGCCCATGCAGGACTGGGTGCGTGAGCTGGCCGCCCGGGCCCAGGTGGTGGTGGCGATCGGGGACTGCGCGTGCTGGGGCGGGATCCCCGCGACGGCGCCGAACCCGACGGACTCCACCGGGCTGCAGTTCCACAAGCGTGAACGCGGCGGTTTCCTCGGCCCGGACTTCCGGTCGCGCTCCGGGTTGCCCGTCGTCAACATTCCGGGCTGCCCGGCCCACCCGGACTGGATCACGCAGATCATCGTGGCGCTGGCCACCGGCCGGGCCGCCGACATCGCGCTCGACGAGCTGCACCGGCCACGGACGTTCTTCACGACATTCACCCAGACCGGCTGCACCAGGGCGGAGTACTTCGAATACAAGCAGTCGACCCTGGCTTTCGGGGACGGGACCCGCAAGGGCTGCCTGTTCTACGAGTTCGGCTGCCGCGGCCCGATGACCCACTCCCCGTGCAACCGGATCCTGTGGAACCGCCAGTCGTCGAAGACCCGCGCCGGCATGCCGTGCATCGGGTGCACGGAGCCGGAGTTCCCGTTCTTCGACCTCGCCCCCGGCACGATCTTCAGGACCCGGAAGGTCGGCGGGCTCATTCCACGGGAGGTGCCGGCGGGCAGCGGCCACCTCGGCTACCTGGCACACGCGGCAGCTGCCCGGATAGTCGCCCCGCAGTGGTCGAAGGAGGACATGTTCGTCGTCTAGCCGGCCGGTAGCCGGTAGCCGGTAGCCGATGACCGCGCGTGCTCCGACCGGAGACCGCGAGGAACGGACGAGGGGAAGAGAGGATTCCAATGGCCACCGTCGATCTCAACGTCAGCCCGTTGGGGCGCGTCGAGGGCGACCTCGACGTCCGGGTCACGATCGACGACGGGGTGGTCACCTCGGCGTGGACCGAGGCGGCGATGTTCCGGGGCTTTGAGATCATCCTGCGCGGCAAGGACCCGCAGGCGGGCCTGATCGTGACCCCGCGGATCTGCGGGATCTGCGGGGGCAGCCACCTGTACAAGTCGGCGTACGCGCTGGACGTCGCGTGGCGCACCGAGATGCCGCCCAACGCGACGCTGGTCCGCAACATCGCGCAGGCGTGCGAGACGTTGCAGAGCATCCCGCGCTGCTTCTACGCGCTGTTCGCCATCGACCTCACGAACCGGAAATACGCCTCCTCGCCGCTGTATGAGGAGGCGGTACGGCGGTTCGCGCCCTACACCGGCAGCAGCTACGGCCCGGCGGTGGTGCTGTCGGCCAAGCCGGTGGAGGTCTACGCCATCTTCGGCGGGCAGTGGCCGCACTCCAGCTTCATGGTGCCCGGCGGGGTGATGTGCGCGCCGACGCTGTCGGACGTGACCCGCTCCATCGCCATCCTGGAGCACTGGAAGGTCAACTGGCTGGAGAAGCAGTGGCTCGGCTGCTCGGTGGAGCGCTGGCTGGCCAACCGTACCTGGCAGGACGTGCTCGCCTGGGTGGACGAGAACCCCGCCCAGCACGACAGCGACTGCGGCTTCTTCCTCCGGTACTGCCTCGACATCGGCCTGGATAGCTACGGCCAGGGAGTCGGCAACTACCTGGCGACCGGGACGTACTTCGCCCCCGACCTCTACACCCGGCCGACCATCTCCGGCCGCAACGCGGCACTCATCGGCCGGTCCGGGGTGTACGCGGGCGGCGGGTACTTCGAGTTCGACCAGGCCCGGGTGCGGGAGGACGTCACCCACTCGTTCTACGAGGGAACCGAGGCGCGCCACCCGTTCGACGGCGAGACCCGGCCCATCGATCCGGCGCGCGGCCGGGAGCAGGGCAAGTACAGCTGGGCGAAGTCACCCCGGTACGAGGTGCCGAACCACGGATACCTGCCGTTGGAGGCCGGGCCACTCGCCCGCCGCGTCGCCGCCGCGGCTCCCGGCGCGGGTGCCCACCAGGACGACGACCCGTTGTTCGGGGACATCCTGGCGGCCATCGGCCCGTCGGTGATGGTCCGCCTGCTGGCCCGGATGCACGAGGCCGCCAGGTACTACCAGTGGACGCGGGCCTGGCTCGACCAGCTGGACCTGCGCGAGCCGTTTCACCTCAAGCCGGTGGAGTACACCCAAGGGCGCGGCTTCGGTTCCACGGAGGCGGCCCGCGGCTCGCTCTCGGACTGGATCGTCATCGAGGACAGCAAGATCGCGAACTACCAGGTGGTCACCCCGACCGCCTGGAACATCGGCCCCCGCGACGGCTCCGAGGCGCCCGGTCCCATCGAGCAGGCCCTCGTCGGCACGCCCATCGTGGATCCGGAGAACCCGATCGAGCTCGGCCACGTGGCCCGCAGCTTCGACTCGTGCCTGGTCTGCACGGTCCACGCCTACGACGGCAGGACCGGCCGGGAGCTCAGCAGGTTCGTCATCAACGACAACCTATGACCGGGACCGACCTATGACCGGGGATCGCGAGGCGGGTGCCGCCTCGCGGCCCCCGGTCGGGCCGCGGGTGCAGGTCGATCCGCCCGGTTTCGAACCACCAGGGTGCGAGGTGGCCGTGATCGGCTGCGGCAACCTGCTGCGCGGTGACGACGGGGTCGGGCCGATCCTGGTCCGCCGGCTCGCCGAGACGGGCGTCCCGGCCGGAGTGCGCCTGGTCGACGGGGGGACCGCCGGGATGGACACGGCGTTCGCGATGCGCGGCGCGCGCCGGGTCGTGGTCGTCGACGCCAGCCGCACCGGGGCCGAGCCCGGGACCGTGTTCGAGGTCCCGGGCGCACAGCTGGAGAACCTGCCCCTGGACACGCTGCACCCGCACGCCTTCCGCTGGGACCAGGCGCTGGCGTTCGGGCGCTGGCTGCTCGGCGACGGCTACCCGGACGACGTCGTCGTCTACCTCATCGAGGCGGGCGGCGTGGAGCCCGGCGCCGATCTCAGTCCCGCGGTGCGCCGGGCGATGGAACAGGTCCGGGACATGATCATCTCTGGTCTCGCCCCCGGGACCGGCGGAACGCATGGATGACCGGACGCACAGGTCCAGATGACCAGACGCATGGGTGAGGACGCGCATGGGTGAGGACGGCGTCATCAGCACGGGCGTGACCTGCGCGCGCCCGCAGCCCGTCGGGGTCTTTCCGCTGCCGGCCGGCTTCCTGCTCGTGCCGGGCGGCGAGGCCACGGCCGACCTGCGCCGGACGCTGGCGGCCGGGAAGGTGCCGGTGGCCTGGCCTGCGGAGCTGGCCGCGCTGGAGCTCGCCTACCGCGGGGAGGTCGTCGCGGCCGTCGGGCAGCTGCGCGGCGACGACCCGGTCGACCGCTACAACCGCTTCGTGCTGCGACCAGCAGGCGCGGACCCCGAAGACCCGGTGGCACTGCGCCGGGCGCTCGGCGACGAGCTGGGGATCCTGGTGGACGTGGTCCGGTTCGCCCTGGGCGAGCTGGACGAACCTCCGCCGCCCGGCGGGGAGACCGGCGAGATCGCGGCGATGGTGTGGTCCGCACACGCCGCCCACGCCATGGCCGCCGGCCAGGCGGGCAAGGCGGCGGGGCTGCTGGAGCGGGCCATCGCCGCGGCGCGGGAGCCCTCCCCCGGTCTCGCCGCCCAGCTCAGGTCCACCGCGGCGGACCTGCGTCGCGGAGGCGAGGGACCGAGCCCGGCCGTCATCGCAGAGCTGACGGCGGCGCTCGCCGCGCTGGCCGCCACCGACCTCACGGTCGGCCGGGCCGAGCTGCACCTGAGCCTCGGTTCGGCCTACCAGGAGCTGGCCGGGGACGATCCGGCGGGCCTGAAGGTCGCGGTGGAGCACTACCTCTCGGCGCTGCGCCTGGTCCGCATCGACACCGCCCCGGAGCTGTTCGCGGCGGCACAGGTCAACCTCGCCACGGCGTATCTGACCATGCCGATGGCGCAGGCGTCCGACCAGCTGCGGGTCGGCGTGGCTGTGCAGGGCCTGCGGACCGCTCTGTCCGTCTACACCCGCGAGACTCATCCCGAGCGGTGGGCCAGCACCCAGCTCAACCTGGCCAACGCCTTGGTCTACGCGCCGTCCGCACACCGGGAGGACAACCTGCGGGAGGCGGTCGCGCGCTACCAGGAGGTCATCGCCGCCCGCGACCGCGACGCCGACCCCCTCGGCTACGCCCGGGCTCGGGCGAACCAGGGCAACGCCCTGGCCCACCTCGGCCTCTTCGACCCGGCGCAGGCGGTGCTGCACGAGGCACGGGCGATCTTCGAGGAGGTCGGGGACCCCGACGCCGTCCTGGCCGTGCGCGGGGTGCTCGACGAGATCGCCCGCCGGCTCACCGCGAAGTCGACGTGACGCCCGGCAGCGGAACACTCGGTGACGCCACTCCGAGCACTCCGGCCAGATGGGTGGGGCAGGGCGGCCAGGCGGGGCAGGGCGGCCAGGCGGGAAGCTGGGAACCGGCGGTGTGGATCGGCGCCCCGGCGCCCGGCGGGCTGGCTCTGCCGTCGGCGCGGCCGTCGGCGTCCCGGCTGTACGCGCCGCGCGGGGTGTGGCTCGGCGACGACCTGCTCGTGGTGGCGGACTCGGGTAACCACCGGGTGCTGATCTGGCATGGTCTGCCGGCCCTCGACGGCGCCCCCGCCGACGTCGTGCTCGGCCAGGCCGACGCGACGAGCGAAGGGCCGGCGGCCGCGGGGCGCGGACCCGAAGGCGGCCTGCACCTGCCGACCGGCGTGCTCGTCACGGACGGCCGGCTCGTGGTCGCCGATGCCTGGCACCACCGGGTGCTGGTCTGGAACGAGGTCCCGACGGTCACCGACACCGCCCCCGACCTCGTGCTCGGGCAGCCGGACGCCGACGCCGTCCGCGAGAACCGGGGCGGCCCGTGCGGACCAGACACCTTCTACTGGCCCTTCGGGGTGGCCGTGGTGGGTGGGCGCTTCTACGTCGCCGACACCGGTAACCGGCGGATCCTGGGCTGGTCGAATGGCCTGCCGTCCTCGCCCGGCCGGCTACCCGACCTGGTGCTGGGGCAGCCCGATCCCACCCGCCGGGACGAGAACCGTGGCGGCGCGGCCGGTCCGGCGAGCTTCCGGTGGCCGCACGACCTCGCCGGCACCGCCGACCGGCTGCTGGTCGCGGACGCCGGCAACCACCGGCTGCTCGGCTGGGCCCCCCATCCCGACGCCGACGGCGACGCCGATCTGGTGCTCGGCCAGCCCGATCTCGCATGCTCCGGGGAGTTCCCCTACGCGCCCGGCCGGGCCGACGTCCTGCGCTTCCCCTACGCCGTCGACAGCGACGGGCACCTGCTAGCCGTCGCGGACACCGCCAACAACCGCGTCCTGCTGTGGGACGAGCTGCCGCGGCGCAGTTCCACGCCCGCGACCGGTGTGCTCGGCCAGCCGTCGTTCGCCGAGACCGGGGAGAACCGGTGGACCCGCGTCGAGGCCGACACCTTCTGCTGGCCGTACGGCCTCTCGGTGCGCGGCGACCGGCTCGCGGTGGCGGACTCGGGCAACAACCGGGTCATGATCTGGCGGCGGGTATGACCGGAGAGCGGACCGGGCGGACCGGGCGCCGGGTCCGGCGCCGGGTCGTGGTTGAGGGCGTCGTCCAGGGCGTCGGTTTCCGGCCTTACGTCCACCGGCTCGCGGGCACCCTCGGGCTCGCGGGATTCGTCGGCAACGACTCGACCTCGGTGTTCGCCGAGGTCGAAGGCGACGAGGTGGCCGTGGCCGAGTTCCTGCGCCGGCTCGAACCGCAGGCGCCACCGCTCGCGCGCATCGAGCGCGTCACGATGACGAGCGTGACCCGGTCGACCGCCGGCGACGCCGGGTTCCGGATCGTGGCCGGCGCGACCGTTCCCGGCGATCGCACCCTGGTACCCGCGGACACCGCGGTGTGCGCCGACTGCCTGCGCGAGATGTTCGACCCGACCGACCGGCGCCACCGCCACCCGTTCATCACCTGCACCAACTGCGGCCCGCGGTACACGATCATCAGCGCGCTGCCGTATGACCGCGCGGCCACGACGATGGCCCGCTTCCCGATGTGCGCGCAGTGCGCGGCGGAGTACGCCGACCCGGCGGACCGCCGTTTCCACGCCGAACCCGTCGCCTGCCCGTCCTGCGGACCGCAGCTGTGGTTCAGCCCCGCGGACAGCACTGGACCGGAGGTCCACGGCACGGATGCCGCGCTGGCGGCGGCCCAGCGGGCACTGGCGGGCGGCGCGGTGGTCGCGGTCAAGGGCGTCGGCGGCTACCACCTGGCCTGCTCGGCCGAGAACGATCCGGGCGACACGGCCAGCGACACGGCCCTGGCGCGCCTGCGCGCCCGCAAGGACCGGCCCGACAAGCCGTTCGCGGTGATGGTGCGCGACCTGGCGACGGCCGCCCTGGTGGCCGACCTGTCGTCGGCGGAGGCGGCGCTGCTGGCATCGCCGGCCGCTCCGATCGTGCTCGTCCGCCGCTCGCCCGCGGCGGGGATGTCAGGGATATCGGGGATGTCGCGGCTGGTCGCCCCCGGCACCCCGCTGGTGGGGCTGCTGCTGCCGTACACACCCGTGCACCACCTGCTGTTCGCGCCAGTCCCGGGTGGCGGCCCGCCACCGCCGCGGATGCTGGTGATGACCAGTGGCAACCGTTCGGGCGAGCCCATCTGCTTCGCCGACGACGACGCGCGGGACCGGCTCGCCGGCCTCGCTGATGCGTTCCTCCGGCACGACCGACCGATCCTCCTGCCGTGTGACGACTCGGTGGTGCGCTGCGGCTACGGGGACGACGGAGACGACGGGCAGGTGCTGCCGGTGCGGCGCTCCCGCGGATACGTTCCGCTGCCGGTGGACCTCGGCCGCCCCGTCCGGTCGGTGCTCGCCGTGGGCGGCGAGGGCAAGAGCACGTTCTGCCTCACCACGGACCGTCGCGCGTTCGTGTCCCAGCATCTGGGTGACATGGGCAGCCTGGCGGCGCTCAGGGCCTTCGAGCGCTCCGCCGCGCACCTGACCGATCTGTACGGCGTTGCGCCGGAGACGCTCGCCGCCGACCTCCATCCGGGATACGTCACCCGGGCCTGGGCCGAACGCGCGGCGGCTACGGGGACCGAACAGGCGGCAGCCGGGGACCCGGCGGCGGGGGCGAACCAGACCTCCACCCACGGGTCACGGTCCGCCGGCCGATTGCCGCACCTGGTCCAGCACCACCATGCCCATGTGGCCGCCCTACTCGCCGAGCACGGCAGGCTCGGCGACACCATCCTCGGGGTCGCGTTCGACGGCACCGGCTACGGGCTCGACGGCACGATCTGGGGCGGCGAGGTGCTGCTGGTAGGCCCGGACGTCGCCCGCGCCGAGCGGGTCGCGCACCTGCGTCCGATCGGCCTGCCCGGGGGCGACGCCGCCGTCCGCAATCCGTACCGGGTCGCGCTCGCCCATCTGGCCGCCGCCGACCTGGACTGGACCGCGGACCTGGCGCCGGTGCGGGCCTGCTCCGTGGCGGAGTTGCGCACCCTGCGCACCGCGCTGGACCGGGGCGTGGCCTGCGTGCCCTGCACGAGCATGGGCCGCCTGTTCGACGCGGTGGCGTCGCTGCTCGGGGTGCGCCACCGGATCACCTACGAGGCGCAGGCCGCCGTCGAGCTGGAGGCGCTCGCCGCGGACGGGCTCGCCGCGGCGGAGCTCGGCGGCGCCGGACTCGGCGGCGCCGGTGCCTGCCGGCTCGCCTTCGGCCTGGCGAACGGCGTCCTCGACCCGGCGGGGGTGCTCGCGGGGATCGTCGCCGGTCTGCGGGCGGGAGTGGCGGTGCCGGTGCTGGCCGGCGCGTTCCATCTGGCGGTCGCGGACGCGGTGGCCGAGGTCGCGGGGCTCGCGCGGCGGCGGTACGGAGTCCGCCTGGTCGGTCTGACCGGCGGGGTGTTCGCCAACGTAGTGCTGACGCGGGCCTGCCGCGCCCGGCTCGCCACTGCCGGGTTCGACGTACTCGTCCATCGGGTGGTGCCGCCGGGCGACGGTGGGCTGGCGCTGGGCCAGGCTGCGGTCGCGGCGCTGAGCCGCCCGACGGAGCCGGCCTTCGGCGGGAAGGAAGCCTGACGGCATGTGTCTGGGGATACCGGGCCGGATCATCGAGATCTGGGACGACCGTGGTACGCGGATGGCGATCGTCGATTTCGGCGGCGTCACCAAGACGGTGTGCCTCGCCTACCTGCCCGACGCGACCGTCGGGCAGTACACGATCATCCATGCCGGCTTCGGGCTGATCAGGCTGGACGAGGCCGCGGCGCGGGAGACCCTCGCGATGTTCCGGGACCTGGGGCTGCTCGAGGAGGAGCTGGGATCGCGCGCGGCGGAACCGGGCATGACCGGGCCGGGCCGGTGAGGTACCTGGCGGAGTTCCGCGACCCGGCGTTGGCCCGCCGGCTGCTGGATGCGATCATCGCCACCGCGACCCGACGCTGGGCGATCATGGAGGTCTGCGGCGGCCAGACCCACTCGATCATCCGCAACGGAATCGATCAGCTCCTCGCGGACCAGGTCGAGTTCATCCACGGCCCCGGCTGCCCAGTGTGCGTCACGCCGCTGGAGACGATCGACCGGGCGCTGGCGATCGCCGCCCGCCCCGAAGTGATCTTCTGCTCGTTCGGGGACATGCTGCGGGTCCCCGGCAGCGGCATGGACCTGTTCATGGTCCGGGCGCGTGGCGGGGACGTCCGGGTGGTCTACTCGCCGCTCGACGCGGTCCGCCTCGCCGAGGAGAACCCGGACCGCCAGGTCGTGTTCTTCGGAGTGGGCTTCGAGACCACCGCCCCAGCCAACGCGATGGCCGTGGTGACGGCCCGGCGCCGTGGACTCGACAACTTCTCCGTACTTGTCAGCCACGTGCTGGTGCCGCCGGCGATGACCGCGGTCCTCTCCTCGCCGGCGAACCGGGTGGCGGCGTTCCTGGCAGCCGGCCATGTGTGCACGGTGATGGGCACCTTCCAGTACGAGCCATTGGTGGCGACCTACCGGATACCGATCGTCGTCACCGGTTTCGAGCCGCTCGACCTGCTCGACGGGGTGCGCCACGCCGTCGAGCAGCTCGAGGCGGGGCGGGCAGAACTCGCGAACGCCTACCCGCGGGCGGTGCGGCCGGCGGGCAACCCGGCGGCCCGGGAAATCCTCGCCGAGGTTTTCACGGTGTGTGACCGGGCCTGGCGGGGAATCGGGACAATCCCGGACTCGGGTTGGCGGCTGTCCGCGGCGTACCGGGACTTCGACGCCGAGGTCCGCTTCGACGTCGAGGGCCTCACGGTGGCCGAACCGGCCGAGTGCCGCAGCGGCGAGGTGTTGCAGGGCCTGGTCAAACCGCCGCAGTGCCCGGCGTTCGGAACCTCCTGCACGCCACGCACCCCGCTCGGCGCGACGATGGTCTCGGCGGAGGGGGCGTGCGCCGCCTACTTCCAGTTCCGGCGGCTGACTCCGGCGGGCGGCCGTGGCTGACCCCGTCGACCCGACCGGTTGGACCTGCCCACTTCCGCTGCGTGACCATCACCAGGTGGTACTGGGGCACGGCGGCGGCGGCGTGCTGTCGAGCGAGCTGATCGAGCACCTGTTCCTGCCCGCGTTCGGGACCACCGACACGGCGCGGGCACCGGCGGACTCGGCGGTCCTGGATGTCGCGGGCGCCCGGCTCGCGTTCTCCACCGACTCGTACGTGGTGCGCCCGCTGTTCTTCCCCGGTGGCTCCATCGGCGAGCTCGCGGTCCACGGCACCATCAACGACCTGGCCTGTGCCGGCGCAGTGCCGGTGGCGCTCTCGGCCGGGTTCATCCTCGAGGAGGGCCTGGAGCTCGCGGTCCTGGGCCGGGTGGCGCAGGCGATGGGCCGGGCCGCGGCCGCGGCGGGGGTGCGGCTGGCGACCGGGGACACCAAGGTCGTCGAGCGCGGGCTGGCCGACGGTCTGTACGTGAACACCAGCGGCATCGGGCTCGTCCCGGCCGAGGTGGACATCCGCCCCGAACGGGCGAGACCCGGCGACCGGGTCATCGTATCCGGTCCCGTCGGCGAGCACGGTGTCGCCGTGCTGAGCGTGCGCGACGGGCTGGAGTTCGGCGGCGAGGTCCGCTCCGACACGACGGCGCTGCACGGGCTGGTCGCGGCGGTGCTGGCGGCCGCGCCGGGGGTCCACGCGCTGCGCGACCCAACCCGAGGTGGCCTCGCGACCGCGCTGTGCGAGATCGCCGCCGCGTCCGGGACGGGCATCGAGTTCGCCGAGCGCGCCGTGCCGGTGCCGCCCGCGGTCGAGGCGGCCTGCGGGTTCCTCGGCCTCGACCCGCTGCACGTGGCGAACGAGGGCAAGCTGGTTGCGTTCGTCGCCGACGCCGACGCCGACGCGGCGCTCGCGGCGATGCGGGCGCATCCGGCGGGGCGTGACGCGGCCGTCATCGGCACGGTCACCGCGGAGCATCCGGGCGTGGTTGTCGGGCGCACCGCGTTCGGGGGAACCCGCATCGTCGACCGGCCGCTCGGTGAGCAGCTCCCCCGCATCTGCTGAGTTCGGCGGCGTGGCCGCGCCCGCCTTTCCAACGATCGACGGGTCAGGGCACGTGGTGCGCCGGGAGGCCGAGGCCTCCCACCGCTAATGCTTACCGAGAATATCTCATATAGACCGGAAGGGTGATTCCCTTGACGGAACCTGATCAATTTAGGTTAGGCTAACCTAATATCAGGCTTCCCCCGAGGAGGACGTATGCCCCAGCGAACAGCCTTGCCCGTACTGGCCGTCTCCCTGCTGCTCGGTCTCACCGCCTGCTCCGACGATTCGACGACCGACGCCACGACGGCTTCCCCGGGACACCCGGTAAGCAGCTCGACCACCTTCTCCGTCGCGGTACCGGAGGGCGTGTTCAAGCAGTACACGACGCTCGCCAAGGAGATCCGGTCCGAAGGAGGCGAGGTCCGGAGCGGACCGTGGAAAATCGGCTACATCGTCGAGGCCGCGGAACCCTGGTACGAGGGCAAAGGCGGGCAGCAGATACTCCGCAAGCCCGCCGCCGGCGAGACGCACCACATTGAGATCATCCCCGTGGAGTCGGCCACGGGCCGGATCGTGCCGAACGTACCAATCACGCTCGCGGTCATCGACGGCAAGGGCACGGTTGCGGAGGAGAAGACACTCAACTTCTACTACGCCGAATTCTTCCACTACGCGAACAACTTCTCGATCCCGCAGGACGGCAGCTACACGTTGCGCGCAACAATCGGGGTACCGACCTTCTTCCGGCACGGCGAGGAAGGCCACACGCCGGCGTTGGCCAGCGGCACGACTGTCACCTTCACCAACGTCACGCTCAGGCACTAGTCATGCATGATCGTGGCAAGAAGGTACCCGAGCGGCTTGTTTCCCTGCCCGCGGACCCGCGGCCTGTCCCGGTCCTGGTCATCGCCCAGCCCTCCCCGCCTGCCAGCGGGGTTCTGCCACGATGGGCCGTTTTCCTCGCCACCGGAACAGCACTCGTCGTCGGGTGGGCTGCGGCCGTCTGGACCGCCGCCCACCTCACCGCCGACCCGACCCTGCACACCGCCGCCCTGTTCGTGCATCTCGCCGCGCTCGTGGGCGGGTTCGGCGCGGTCCGCGCCATCGACTTCTTCGCCCTGTCATGGCTGTTCGGTCGGCGCAGCTTCCCGGACGTCATCCGGGTGGCCAGCGGCCTGCACGTGATGATCTGGGCTGGTCTGGCGGGGCTCGTGCTCAGCGGCATCCTGCTGCATCCGGACCTGTCCAGGAGACTGACCCAGGTGAAGATCGGGCTGGTGCTCCTCATCGCCCTCAACGGCCTGCACATCTGGGCGATCCAGCACCGGCTGGAGCAGTCCGCCACCGTTCCGTCCCGGGCGCTCCTGGCCCGATCGATAATCAGTAACCTGCTCTCCCAGGCCGGATGGTGGGGTGCGATGGTCATCGGCTACCTCGCCAGTCAGGACTGAACCAGAGTCAGGACTAACAGTCAGGGCTGACCGGTCGTCGCAGCCGCCGACGCCATCTCCGTCGCCGTCGTGGGGCTGCTGCTCGCTGTTGCCGGCACCGCGCGGATGCTGCCCGTTCGTTCCGATCGGCAGTGGGGAAGGGCGACTCGCGGACCGCTGCCCTGCCGCCATTGGTAGGGCAGCGGACAGGATCATCGGCCGTGTGGGAGCCGCCCTGGCCATTCGATGATGACCATGAGCGACGCGACGCGAGCGCCGCCGTGCGAGTGGGGATGGGATGGCGACGCTGCCGGTGGGGCACGCGGGACGCGGGGTCGTCGCTGATCTTCTTCTACCCAAGGTGGGTGCTATGCGTGAATATTGCAACTGTCAGTCGCTGCCGGCGATCGCGGCCCTGATCGGGGAACACAACCAGGTCACCGATCTCATCGCCGACACGCACAAGGCATATCGACAGGGTGACGTCGGGGCAATGGTGACACTCTGTGAGCAGATGTCGACGGTTCTCCAGCCGCAGACGGTAGTGGAGGAGCAGGGTCTGTTCCCCGCGATGGCACTCGAGTTCCCCGAACAGATCGCGATCCTGCAGAGCGAGCACCGCCGGATCGAGGCTGTGCTCGCCGGGGCGACCGACGGCACCGCCCGGGTCGATCCCGCTTGGCCGACACTGGTCATCGAGGCGATGAGCCTGCTGCGCAGGCACATCGCGAAGGAACAGGACGGCGTGTTCCACGCCGCCGTCTCGATTCTCAGCAACGTAAGTGTTC
>NZ_CDXDOS010000024.1:0-27094 GCF_978021245.1 Frankia sp. CoBUL1 | reverse complement strand
GGGGTCCCCGCACCGCGGGGAAGCCGCCGTGCCGGGGGGATGGGCTCGTAGGACGAGCACGCTGTGGCCCAGCACGGTCAGGGACTCGCCGCCGACGTAGCTGGTTCCCGGTACCGCGACGGTCGCCGGGAATCCGGCGAGATCGTCGTCGGCGGTATTGAGCAGCAGGTCGTGGCGGGCCGCCCAGGGAGCACCGGGCAGGGTGACGACGGTGTCGCCGCGATCCGGATGGAACACGTACACCAGGCCAGCGCCGTGGGCCGGTAGATCGTGCGTTCCCCGCCCGCCGGCAGGATCCTCATCCACGAAGCCGGCGGCGACAGGGCCGCCGGCGACATGGGCCACGAGCGTCGCGACCCGCGGGGCGTTCCAGTCCGCCACCGACATCACCGCCCCGTCCGCACGGAACCAGGTGATGTCCGCGAGTCGCCCGGGTGCCGACTGGCCGCCGTGGAAGAACCGCCCCCGGCGCAGCACGGGTTCGGCGGAACGCAGTGCCGCCAACCCGCCCACCAGCCGACACAGCGCCGGGTCGGGGCCGGCCGGGTCGGGGTAGGCGTGGTCCGGCTCCGTGACGTCCTCCGGTCCGGTGACGTCCTCCGGCCCCACGAGGTCGGTCGGCCAGTCGAGCCAGGACACCGCGTTGTCCTGGCAGTAGGCGTTGTTGTTGCCGCCCTGCGAGTGACCGAACTCGTCGCCGGCGAGCAGCATCGGGACGCCCGTGGACAGCAGCAGTGTCGTGATCAGTCCCCGGCGCACCCGGCGGCGGATGGTCAGGATCGCCGGGTCGTCGGTCGCACCCTCCACCCCGTAGTTCGCCGAGCGGTTGTCCGCCTCGCCGTCCCGGTTGCCCTCGCCGTTGTCCTCGTTGTGCTTCTCGTTGTAGGAGACCAGGTCTGCCAGGGGAAAACCGTCGTGGGCGGTGACGAAGTTGATCGATGCCCAGGGGCGCCGGCCGCCGTGCTCGAACAGGTCCGACGAGCCGGACACCCGATAGCCCAGATCGGCGACGCCGCTGGTGTGCCTGTTCCACACGTCGCGCACGGTGTCGCGGAACCGCCCGTTCCACTCCGCCCAGGGGGCCGGGAACCCCCCCGCACCTGGTATCCGCCCCAGCCGACGTCCCACGGCTCGGCGATCAGCTTCACCGTGGCGAGGATCGGGTCGGCGTGGATGGCGGTCAGCAGGCTTGCCGCGGGGTCGAAGGCGTCGGGATTGCGGGCGAGCGCGGTGGCGAGATCGAACCGGAACCCGTCGACGCCCATCTCCGTCACCCAGTACCGCAGCGAGTCGCAGATCAGCCGCACGACGTGCGGTGAGGACGTGTTGAGGGTGTTGCCGCAGCCGGTCACGTCACGGTAGCGCCGGGGATCCATCGGCTCTACCCGGTAATAGGTCGTGTTGTCCAGGCCACGCAGGGACAGCGTCGGGCCCCGCTCGCTGCCCTCGGCGCTGTGGTTGTAGACGACGTCGAGTATCATCTCGATGCCGGCGGCGTGCAGGGCTGCGACCATCGCCTGGAATTCGCCGATCGGATCGTCGGTGGCCGCGTACCCGGCATGAGGGGCGAAGAAGGCCAGGGTGTTGTAGGCCCAGTAGTTGATTTTTCCGCGCTCGAGCAGGGCCGGTTCGGAGACCGAGGCGTGCACCGGCAGCAGTTCGACCGCGGTGACGCCGAGCCGGCGCAGGTGCGCCAGGACGCTCGGGTGGCCGAGCCCGGCGTACGTCCCGCGTAACCGTGGCGGCAGGCCCGGGTGACGTTTCGTGAGCCCGCGTACGTGCGCCTCGTAGATGATCGTGTCCGACCAGGGGATGGTAGGCCGGTTGTCCGCCGGATGTACGCCGTGACCCGTCAAACCGCCACTCCCGGATCTGGGGTCCCCGATCTCGGAGTCCCCGAATCCGGAATCCCCGAATCCGGAATCCCTGGTCCCGGCGGGGCCCCGCTGCGCCCGTCCGGGCCCGGTCACGACGCAGCGAGGCACGAAAGGTGCGGAGTCCCGCGGGTCCGGTTCGAAGCCGTAGGGGTCGCCACCACCGAACCCGTAGATCGCCGGGTCCGTGCGCAGCGTCCCGGCTACCGATCGGGCGTAGGGGTCGACCAGCAGCTTCGCCGGGTTGTACCGCTGGCCCCGCTCCGGGTCATAGGGACCGTGTGCCCGCAGGCCGTAACGCTGACCGGGGCGGACGCCAGCCAGATAGCCGTGCCACACCCCGCCGTCACGCTCCGGAAGTCGATGGCGTGTCTCGCGGCCGTCGGCATCGAACAGGCAGAAGTCGACCGCCTCGGCCCCGGGGGCGACGACGGCGATGTTCACCCCGGACCCATCCCAGGTCACGCCCAGTGGCACCGCGCACCCCGGCGCGAGCCCGGAGGCGGTCGGCGCCGGTACGCCCGGGGATGCCGGTATGTCCGGTGAGACTGTGGTCTTCACGGTGTCGGACACCTTGGCGACGCTAACCGATCCCCTTTTCCGGAGCACGGGAAACACGGTGGCCGTGGAACAGGCCGGGGATGACGTCAAAAGAAGGGGGGCGGCTGCGCCGACGATGACCCCTGCCAGGGCCCGGGGGTGGCGTGGATAGTTGCTCGCCAGTCTCCGAAGGCGAGCTTGATCGTGCCGTCGTCGAGGATCCTCGCGCGTGCTCCACTGGGCCGCGGGGGCGCAGGCCGCCCGGCGCCAGTCCAACGGCGCGCTCACCGGGGTGCCGGGGTCGGTTCGCCCCATGTGCCTGTCTCCTCGCGTGTGATGGAACCTCCCCACCCGCAAGCCGGCACCCCGGGGACGAGCCAGGGGCGCAGGGACCTCGCGGGCGGGGAGGGTGGCCACCATCGCCGGCCAATACACCTACTACCTCGCCCGTCTCGGTTACCACACAGGCAACCGTGATCTAGCATCAAGGTTCGCGACAGTCGCCGAGCAGTACGCCGCCCACGCGGGAGATGCACTGCTCGGCGGCAGTATCGCCGGCCCCCGATCGTGCATCGCCTTCAACGCCGGCCGCTACACGGAGGCCGCGGGGGTCGCCCGGAACGCAATCCGCAACCCGGATGCAGACCCGTATGTTCTGCCCCGTCTTGCCGCGTATGCGGCATGCGCCGAAGGTGCCGGCGGACAGCCGGGGCGCGCCCGAGAAGCGATTCACCTCATGAACGACGCGCCCCTGCCTGTGGAACGCCTCGCAGGCGCGGGCCTGTTCGACGCTACAGAACGGCTTCTCTACACCGCGTTGGCCCTCTCCGGGATCGGAGATCCAGGCGCCACCTCGCTCGCCCAGGCCACGGTCGACAGCTACCAGCCCGAGCACGTGGAGGGCCTCGGCCTGACCTGGTGTGCGCTCGCGCTGTCTCTCCGACCGGCCGACCCAGGGCAGGCCGCGCACGCGGCTACGACGGCCCTAGCCGTGACGGAGGAGTGGCCTGCCTCGACCGTACTGGCCCGCGCGACCAGGGTGCACGCCGACCTGACCAAGAGCCATCGGAGTCTTCCCGAAGTTCAGGAGCTCGGGCGCCGGCTGGTGGCCTGCAACAAGTGCCGGCGTCGCCGTGGCGCCCAGTTGCATGCCACAGGCAGCGTCGAGCGGGTGCCAGAGCGGGGGACGTGCCCGCATGGCAGGCCGCTGCGGAAAATCTGGGCGCCTGGGTTCGGGCCGGGCTCCGGGCCGCCGCCGCCCGGCACACCAGAAGAACGGCGCCAAGGCCCGGTCTGAACGGGCCCGGAAGTCGCGCGAGGAGGTTCAGCGACTCCCGGCAGCGATCTCGGCCCGGACCCGCGCGACGAACGCCGCCAGCACCTGTTCGCCCGCGAGCACCCCGGCCGCGGCGGTGACGGTGACATTCGGGCCCGACCAGCCCAGTTCGTGCAGCTCACCGTGGGCCGGACGGACGGCGTGGTCGGCCGCCGCGAGCATCGGGACGTCGAGCACGGAGTCCCCCGCGGCCAGCAGCCGGGCGGTACCGGCACGGCGGGCGACCTCGGCCACCGCGCGCTGCTTGGTCAGGACCGACGGGACAAAGTACACCTTCCGCCCCTGCACCGACATCGCCCAGCCCGCAGCCCGCGCCGTCTCGGCCTCCCCGGTCAGGTCGGGAATGCCGGCGCGGTCGTGGGCGACGAGGTAGACGAACAACCCGTCGGCGACCCGCACGAGCCGGGCCCAGCCGCCGGCGGCGGACCGCTCGGCGAGCGCCACCATCTCCGCCAGGGGGGCGCAGGCGGCGGCGGCCTCGGCCGCCACGCCCGCCGCCCAGGCCGGATCGGGGACCCCGTCGACCAGCAGGTGCCCGCCGTTGGCCGCGATCGCGTAGCGCGGCCGGACCCTGAGCTTGACCCGCGCGTACTGGGCGAGGGTGCGGGTGGTGACCGGGACGAGGACGGCGAGGTCGTGCAGCTCGGCGAGCAGGGCCAGCGACCGCGCCGTCGCGAACGAGATCGGCGCGCCGTCGAGGCGTTCGACCTCGACGAGCTCCGGTGCGGGCCGGTCGTCGGCCAACAGCAGCGAGTGCCGGGAAAAGATCAGCGTCTTGTCCAGGTCACAGGCCAGCAGATGACGCGGCCCGGACGAGACGGACGAGTCGGCCGTCACAGGACGTCCGGGCGCCAGCGCGCGTTCGGGGTGTGGAAGACCGGTGCCGCGCCGACCGGGCGGACCAGCCCCACACAGGAGAATGGTAGGCCCGCCATCTCCTGGACCTCGACGTCGCGGTCGGCGGCCAGTGCCAGCACGTGCGCCAGCTCGTCGAGCCGGTCGGGGGCGATGAGGATGCGCCAGGGCACCCGGCGCAGCAGGACCCGGGTCGTCTCCCCCACCCCCGGCTTCACCATGACCACGTCGGGGATGTCGAACGCGGCCGCGATGCGCTCCACCGCCGCCCAGCCCGCCCAGGTCGGACTGCGGTCGGCCGCCCACAGCCGCGGCCAGGTCTCGGCGACCTCGTCGGCCACCTCGGGGAAGTGGGCCGCCACCGTCTCGACGAAGTGCCGGGACAGATCGTGCGCCGCGAGTTCGGCGTAGTACTTCGCACCGTGGAAGTCATCCGGGCCGATGTGCTCGGCGTTGAGGACGGTCCGGCTGACCAGCCCGCTCACCGTCGAGTTCAGGCAGGCGCTCGGGATGAGGAAGTCGTCGCGGGTCCCGTAGAGCGGCACGCACCGAGCCGGGTCGGCCAGCACGGCGAGGGTGTCGTCCAGCCCGAGCCGGGCCACCGCGTCGGTCAGCACCCGGGTCATCACCCCCTTGCCGGTCCAGCCGTCGACGAACTGGATCACCTCCCGGTCGTGCCGGGAGGTGAGGTAGCGGATCGCGTTCAGGTCCACGCCGCGATCCTTGATCACCGAGATCGCGTAGTGCGGGGTGTCGAGCCCGTGGCGCCAGCCGTACCAGCGCCGCATCAGGATCCCCACCGGGGTACCGGCCCGGGCGATCGAGGCCAGGACCGGCTCGGGCTTGGTGACCCGTACGAGCTCCGCCACGAGGCCGGTGGCGAGCGCGACCCGGCGGGCCGACCGGTCCAGCGCCCGGTGGTAGAGCTCCAGGTAACCGGCGTCGGGCTGGTACTCGACCGGCAGGTCCTCGGAGTAGTGCCGGCCGGCCTGCATGGCCTCCTCACGGTCCTCGGTGGGCCGCTCCAGGGCGACCGCGCTCAGGTCGGTCAGCAGGAAGGTCACGTCCGCCGGATCGTATGAACCCGAGCCGACGGTGCCGGTGAGCGCGGGATCCACCGCGCCGATCCCGCTCACCGGGCGTCCCCGGGCGCACCGGTGAGCGGCCCGGCGGCGGACGGCGCACCGGTCGGTCGAGGGGACGGCCGGTAGGACGGCCGGTAGGACGGCAGCGTCAGCACCGTGACCGGAGCGCATCGGCGCAGCTGAGTAAGCATGCCGTCGAGACCGGTAGCCGCACGGGGAGAGCTCCGGTCCGCCCCCGGGGCGACGTCCGTCCCAAAGTCGACGACCGTCCCAGAACCGACGACCGGGACAGAGTCGACGACCACCACGATGTCGTCGTACATCCCGGGCCGGACGTTGTAGACGTGGCTGGCCCGACCCGGGTCGTCCGGCGCGGGGAAGGTGAGGGCGGCGCGGATGGCGTAGCCGTCGACGTCGACGGGGTGGACCGGCGAACGCGTCGTGGACTGGTAGCGGATCTCACCCGGACTCGTCCGGGCCAGCGCGTCCGCTATCCGCATCGGCGTGTACATCAGTTCCTCCGTCCCGAGCACGAGCGTGCGACCCGCGGGCCGGGTCAGCGCGGCCAGTACCGTCGCGGCGACCGGCGGCACGACCTCGTCGAGGCGGTGGCGGTCGGTCGGCGACCAGCGATGACGGCCACCGTCAGGCAGGTCGGACGGCCAGTCGGCCACCAGCCGGCGGACCGGATGGGCCACCAGCGCCCCCGTCGCCCGCGCCGCGTCCCGACCGCCCGCGCCCCCGGCGAACCGGGCGCGGATCCGCGCGGCCCGGTCCGCGATCTCGGCCGGCACGGTGACGGTGGCCGTGAGCAGGGCGACGACATCCAGCCGGACCCCGAGCTCGCCGGCGAGATCGGCGAACGCGGCCCGGGCCGCGGGCGGACGGGCGTCGAGCAGCGTGGCAACCACGTAGTGCTCGCGTGGGGCGTGGGCCTGCAGGATCCGGATCGTGCCTAGGGCGGTACGCCCGGTCGACAGCTCGTCGTCGACGAGCACGATCGGCGTGCCGCACCGCAGGATCTCGCGGTCCTCGGGCATCAGCCAATGGTGGGTCGCGTGGGAATGGGACTCCACGAACTCAAGGATCGGCGTGGCACCGGGCAGCGGCCGCCGGGTGGTGTGCAGGTAGTGGCTCGCCGGGAGACCGTCGGCGACCGCGTGCCCCAAGGCCGTCGCGGTCTCGCAGTAACCGATCACGATCGGGCCGGTCCGCGGGCCCCCGGGCTGCTCGGCCGACGAACCCTGCACCGGTGGGTCCGCAACCGGCGGGTCCGCAACCCGCTTTCCGGCCTCCTCGAAGCCGGGCAGTGCCCGGACCAGCGCGGCAACCCCGGCCCCGGCCGCGAGCGCCTCGGCCGGTGCCACCGGCAGATGCTTGCCGAGCACCCGGCTGACCAACAGGTGCGCCCGGCGTGGGTTGCGGCGCAGGGCGAGTCCCACCAGAGCGTGCAGCCCCTGGCCCGCCACGTCCGCGGTGACCTGGACATCAAGGCCCAGCGCGGTCCACAGCCACATCCCCGCGGAGGCGGCCGCTGGGCTGCGGGCGGGCACGGGCGGGTGAGGGATGGGCGCGCCGGTGGGAGCGTCCGTCCCCGCCGTCGCCGTCATCGGGCATTCCGCTGGTCGAGACGACCGTGCGTCGCAGCCAGCACCTCGACGAAGGTGTCGCCCTCGCGCAGGACACCGAACGCGCGCGCCCGGCGGATCACCGCCTCGGCCCAGGCCCGGTGCGGACGCAGTTCGTTCATCTTGTTCGCGTAGCTGCTCGGCCGTACCCCGCCGGCGTCCCCGTCGAGGACGGCCTCGGCATCGGTGTACTCCTCTTGGGTGACGACGTGCAGCGCGTGCACGGCGGGCACGTGGCTGGGGTGGATCACTGTCTTGCCGATCAGGCCGTTGGCCTTGTCCAGAACGACCTCCCGGATCAGCCGGTCAAGGTCGGCGGAGACCAGTTCGCTGCGCATCCGGATCGCATCCTCCCCGCCGTCGACGCGGTCCGCCTGCGCGAACGGGGTCACCCGCAGCGAGCTGACGAAGAGCCGTTCCGGCTGGGCGAAGTACTCCCAGACCGGTCCGGTCACGACGTGGTCACCGCCCCGCGCGCAGATGTTCACGATGTCGGCGATGCAGTCCCGGACGACAGCGATGTCGTAGATCGTCAGGTCGCGGTCACGGCGCAGCCCGAACAGCCCGCACAGGTCCGTCGCACCGAGCCGGATCGCCAGCACCTGGTCGGCGTGCTTGTCGACCAACCGCCGGACCGCCGACAACGCCTCCACCCGGGTCTCCCGGTTGATGACCTGCGGGCTCTCCAGCACCGGCATGGCCCACAGCGGGCGACCGGCCGTCTCGGAGGCCCGCAGCACCGCCTCCATCGCAGCCTCGCCGCCCTCCTCGGCGAACTTGGGCAGCACGAACCCGGCGAGACACCCGACCCCGGCCGGCCCGAGCCGGTCGACAAGATCCGGGATCTGCCCGACCGCGCGGACCCGGACGAACAGCAGCGGCATCGCGCCCGCGGCCCAGGGGGGCTCCGCCGCGAGCGCGCGCAACGCGGCGACGACGTTGTCCTCGGCTGCGGCCACCTCGGTGTCGGCGATGGAGTCCTCCAGACAGAGAACCATCGAGGTCACCCCCGCAGCGGTCTGTCTGCACACGTCCGATGCCAACCGGGGGCGCGTCCCCGGGGCGTAGAGGGTCGCGCCGAGCGCGGTGGCCAGCAGATGACGATCATCATTCACGGTGATGTCCTCCGGCGGCCGGAGGAACAGCGCGTCAACCGTCTCGGGGCCTAGAAAGGCGAAGTGGCGCAAGCAGCATTCTCCTCGTCGAAGGCAGGGGCGTCGTTCGACGAGCATCCCGAAACGGTGCGCGCCGACCGAAGCCGGCAAGATCGTGAAACGTTGCCTCTCAGCGACGGTACCTGGCGAAAGGCATCCGACGACAGCCCGCGGGAACTGACGGCCAGCCGACACACGGCGGCCATCTCGGCGCCATCTACGGGGCGCCGACCTGCGGCGCAGCGTCCGCGAGCGGCCAGCCACCAGCCGGCAGCGGGCGGCGCCCGCCGGCCTGATCAGGAACGGGAGGTCCGGGAACGGATGACCCGGGAACGGGTGGTGGGCCGCGGAAGGCTGTGTCGCCCGCGGCCCACCACTCCCGGCCGACCCTCGACCGACCCCCACTAACGCGACTAACTGGCGCCGGATCCGAAGAGCTTCTTGTACATGGCGGACGCCTTCGGGTTCTGACCGCCGTTCGTGATGGTCGAGCAGACGTTTCCGGGAGTGGGGTCGCTGAAGTAGGCGTCGTAGCCCATCACGTCGCTGGCCGCCTTGAAGGTGTCGAACATCTTCTGGATGTAGAAGGGATTGTCGCCACCGCCGTCACCGCTGCAGGAGGCCACCCCCCATTCTCCGACGCCGACCTTCTTCCCGTGCTCCCGGGCGAACCTGATCACGTAGCACAGGCCGTTGACGTCCTCGCACTGCTTGTTCCACGTCGCCTCGTCCTTCGACGGGGGGAAGTGGTCGTAGGCGTCGATGCCGACATAGTCCACGTACTCGTCGCCGGGGTAGGCGCCCCAGGGACTGTTGCCACTGGGCACCGGGGAGGCGTGCGCGTTGAAGGTCCAGTCGATCTTGACTTCGGAGTCGGTGGACCGGATGGCGGTCGCGATCTTCCGGAAACAGTCCCGGAACACCGTCGGGTCGGCGTCCGTATGCCAGTACATGAACGTTCCGTTGAACTCCCAGCCGACCCGGATGATGGAGTCCGCCCGGCCGTGCGCCACGAGGAAGCTGCCGAGCTTCTTCCATTCGGAGTCGTACTCGCCTCGGGCACAGGCGGCGTTGTCGCCCTGGCCCTTGGGGAATGTCGGCTGGCTGATCAGCAGCTTGCCCTGGAAACCCTTGAAGAGATCCACCGGCCAGGCCGGCTCCACCAGCCCGCCCCAGCCCTGGTCGCGGCTCGTGTAGACGTGGACGATGTCGTTCGGCCGGCCGCGCCAGTCACCGAACTCGACGAGCTGCGCGAGCTGATGCGACTGGAACCCCGACAGCCACGGCAGGCCCGACCTCGTCCCACCGGCGCCGGTGCCCGTCGCTCCCGTACCGGGGGTCGGTCTCGACCCGGACGGGGTCGCGGTCGGCGTTGCGGTTCTCCTGGTGGGGGCGGTCGAGCTGGCGCTCGCGGACGGCGCGGGCGAGACGGCCGGGCTCGGCGAGGTGCCCACGGACGTGTCCTGCTGCCTGGGAGACGGCGATGTCGAGGGCGCCGTCTTCACCACCGGCTCGTCGGGAAGATCCGGAGCGGCCTGGAACGCCCGGGCGGCCGCCTCCGGTCCGGTCACCTCAAGGGCGTCGGTCGCCGTGGCCGTGCCCTGGGTGGCCTTGACGTTGACGGTTCCCGCGAAATCCGCCGGCACCCGGAAGCCGAGGATGAAACGGCCGTCGGCGTCCGCCCGGGTGAGCGCGCGGCCACTGCCCGCGTCGCCCCCCGCCCGGCTGGATCCGCTCGTCGCGGATGGCGACACGGTCGGAGTCGGCGACGGTGACTTTCCCGCGGCGCGGGCCAGCGGGGTGACCGCCTGGAGGAGACCCACCACGAACATGGCTATCAGGCCGATCCGGGCTCCGGTCCGGACCCGGCGCTGGGTGTGGATCCGGCCGCTGCGGGGTCGTCGATGGGCTGAGGGAATCGGCAGGCCGACCGGAGGGGCGGGTCGGCCGCGGATGATCGAGGCCATGCTCGCGCGCTGCCTTTCGGTGTTGGCGTGACATGCTCCCGTCGGATCCCCCGGCGCGCGACGGCGGAGCATGGCCGGACCACGACCCACGATGGGGCGTCCCCTCCGAGCGGACCGCTCGCACGGCAACCGCTCAGCGCTCCACCGGACTCGACCCGTGCCTCACCAGGCGAGTCGACCGGGCACCGTCAGGTGCCCGTCCGTGAACCCGACCGTCTCCGGCCTCGCAGCCGGAACGATTCGACAGGTGCTCCACCCAGGTAACCGATACACACCTGGGCGGTACTGGGACTAGGAGTGATGAGGCCAATCGTAAACGGCGCATCCCAGCCAAGGAACAGCACCCTCATGAATACTTTCCGTAGTAGCGCATATGTTGCAGATCTGGTGCCACAAAGCCCGGGATGGCCGCCATAAATCAACGGAAGAACAAGAAGAAATGGGCCGGAGCGGACCACGGAGAGCACATCCACCTGGGATCGCTCCGGATCATCGAATGACCAGTGCGTCGTCCGGTGGTTGGGTGATGGTCCATCCAGTCGGGTGCACCAGCGCGGGCAACAGCCGGACTCCCCAGGGCAGCTGGGCGCTGTCCAGGGTGACGTCGATGGTCCGGGTGCCGGCCTGGTCCACAGCGGCGAGCCGAGACAGCTCGTGGGCCTCCGCGGCAGCCCGCGGCGGTACGGTTCCCGGCCGCGCGAACAGGATCAGATCTCCGGCCGGACCGGTGGTGTGCACCTGCACCCGTAGGGTGCGCCGCCGCCAGCCGGCCCTGCTCACGGTGTAGGTGACAGTCGGCTGGACGGCCGGTGCCGGAGCCTGCGGCGGCGGCGACGTGGGGCTGGTGGGCGAACCCGACGTCGGGCCCGACGGCGGGCGGAGGGGGCCGGTGGCCAGGGGCTGCGGGTAAGTGCCCGTCGCCGCGGGCAACGGCACAGCACCCGTCGCCGCGGGCAACGGATAGCCCCCGGTGCGGGGCTGGGTCGGCCCACCCGGCGGCTGCATCGTGATCGGGTCGGCGACGGCACCAACCACCGGCCGGCCCGGGGCCACGCCGGCCGAGGCCACGCCGGCCGAGCCTCCCGGGCTGCTCCCGGACGCCGCCGGCATCGGGGGTGGATCAGGACGCGTCGCGGGGCGCGCCAGCACCGAGACGCCGGCCGCGACCACCCGGGCCACGCCCCCCGACCGGTACACCGGGTAGCAGGCCACGTGATAAGCCCACCCGTCCCGCGGCGCGGCGAGATGCCAGCCGCCCTTGATCTCAAGACTGGTATTGGTGACCTTGGCGCTCGCGGCGTAGGGATCATCCGGTCCGGTCGGCGGTTGGTCACGGCGCCAGAGCACCCGCGCCTCGGTGATCCCCGGTGGCAGCTGGAAGGACAGCACGATCGAGTCGCCTCGATCGTCGGCGCGCAGATCCCGCACGGGTTCGATGGCGAGGTGACGCACGGCCCGGCCGACGACGGCCGTCCCGCCATGGACCGTCAGCGGCGTGTAGATGACCTCGCCGACCTGTGCCGCCTCGCTGACCTGCCCGGAACGGCTCAGCCCCACAAGACGTGACGAATCGGTGATGGCGGCGAGCGACACGTCGCCGCCTTCCGGCCCGATGCCGATCACCGGCAGGGGCCCCGACCCCGGGCAGGGCCACGGGCCGGTGCTGGTCCCGTGAGCGGTGCTGATCGCGTGGGTGACGGCGGCGGGGACGGCCGGCGGCTGCGGCACCGGGGTCGCGTAGATCCGCACCTCCCAGCCGGGCGGCGGCGTCCAGCGCAACGTGGTCCGCCCGGCGGCGGTGACCGCCGTGAGGTCATGGACGGGCCGCGGGCGGGCGGCCACCTCCAGCGTCACCTCGGCCCCGGGGGTCCGGGCCGGGCGTCCCCGCGCGTCCTGGTACTCGACGAAGACGTGGTAACGATAGGTCACGCCGACGACGACATCGGTGTCGTGGAAGAGGCCGCCGGTGCCCCGCGCCCGCCGGGGCAGCTGGCTGACCGCGGCGGGCGGTGCCACCGTCCGCTCCACTGTCACGGCGGCCAGCGCCCCGCCGAGGCTCCAGTCCAGGCGGATCCCGGCGGCGGTGCGCTCGGCCCGCAGGTCGGTGATGTCCCGGGTGAAGACGAGCGGGGCGGTCTCCACCGGCGTGGAACGGCGCTCACCGCAAAGGGCAGTCACCTCGTATCGCACCGGAGTCCAGGCGGGAGCGCCGGCATCGCACAGCTCCGTCGAGCGGGTGGTACCGAGGCTGCTCCGCCCCGGGGCCACCCCCTGGCCGTCACCAGCTTCCACGGACACGACGCGTTCCACCCGGTAGGAGACCGGGCCCCCGACCGAGGGCGAAGCGCGCCACCACAGCTGCACCGAACCGTCGGGGCCCGGCACCGCGGTCAGGTCGGACGGCGGGGAGAGCGGCAGAGCCGCCATCGCCGCGAGCGCCTCCCGGTTGTCCGCCGCCGTCGCGAGGACCGCGGCGAGGGCGGCCTCCTGGTCCTCGGGTGGTAGCGCGCGCCGCCTCGACCCGCCGGCGGATCACCGCCTGGGCGGCAATGAGCTCGGCCAGCACCTCGGCCGGTTTCCGGCCGTCGGGGCCGGGGACGTCGGCGGCCTGTGCCGCGAGCCACCGGGCATCGGCAAGCGCCGCATCCGCCCGGCACGCCGCGCGGGCCCCGGTGAGTGCCCGCCAACCGGCGTCCGCGGCGCCCAGCGCGGCGGAGACCCGGGCTCCCAGTTCCTCCGCCGTCCCGGCGACCGGTCCACCGACGGCGGCCAGCACCGGATGGGCGGTCGTGAGGATCTCGCTGGCCTGGCGGGGATAACCGCCCTCCAGGGCGCGACGCACCGCGACGAGCGCATCGGCCGCCTCCCTGGCCTGGCGCAGGCTGTGCCCGCAGTGCCGGCAGACAACCGCCGCCGCCTCGGTCATCGATCCGCAGGACGGGCAGGTGGTGTAGAGGTCGGTGTCGCAGTACCGGCAGTGCCGCACGGACCCGGCAGCCTCCGGCCGGCCGCATCCCGGGCATACCACGTAGTCGACGACCCCGCCGACGTTCACCGCGGCGCCGAGCTCCCGAGCCGCCTCCAGGACGACGGACTTCGCCTGAGCCGCGGTCAGTCCGCGCCCGGTCGCGAGCGCCGCCCGGACGAGACCCTCGAAGGCGACCGCGGTGAGCTCGCCGTCGAGCACGACGTGTTCCTCGACCGCGGGCCGCAGCTCGTCCACGGCGTCCGCCATCAGCCCAACGGTGTACGCGGCGGGGTCGCCCTCGATCAACCGGGCGGAGACGAGGGCGAGCAGGTCCGCGGTGACCGTCTTCTCCCGGTCATGGGGACGGTGGTGGTTGCCCGCCACCATCCCGGCGTACGCGGCCCGCAGCCGCTCCGGTGAGGCGTCCGGGGCCAGCCCCAGGAAGGCCCACAGCGACGCCGTCGAGACCCGGTCCCCGCCGCGCAGGGCGCGCAGCTCGCCGAGCCGTTCGGAGATCTGCCGGCGGACCTCGGCCGACAGCGGTTCGACGCCCCCGCCGACGGCGTCGATGATGATCTGCTCCCGGCTCAGGCGGGCGTCGAACTCCTCGACCGTCACCCCTGCGGCGACGGCGAGGCGGCGCAGGCCGTCCACCCGGGATGCCGGGATGCCGCCGAAACGCTCCCGGACGGTGGCGAGATAGCCGTCGACCTTGGCGAGACGCTCGGCGTCACCGCTACGCCGGGCTGCCAGCACCCGGGCGCGGACCCGTTCCCGGGAGTCCGCGTCCCGCAGCGGCTCCTCCCATTCCGCCCGCCGACGGACAAGCTCGGCGGCGAGAGTCGCGTACTTTGCCGAGTTGCGTTCCCGCTGCAGGAAGGCGAGCACCCGCACCAGGTGCGCCCCGACGTCGGAGTCGGTGTACGCCACCGTCGGATCGAGACCCGCGAGGAGGAACGGGTCGGCGGTGTCCAGGGAGGCGCGGGCCCGCAGCGGCGCCAGCACCCGCTGGCGATAGCCGCTGCCGTCGAACGCCGCGCTCACCGATCCACCTTCGTCCCACGTGCCCACCGTGCCCACCATGCCCGCCGGGAACCGGCCGGCGGCCCGTCGTCAGGCGCCGATCGTGGAGCGGCCGTCGACCACTCCACACCTGAGAGTACGAAGCCGCGCCTCGGCGCGGGCCGCACGCACTGCGCGCACCCACGTCCCCGCGAGGCCTGTAGGGCGCTCCACCGGACGCGGTGCCTGGTCAGGCTGAACCCTATCCACTCCGGCGTCGGCCGCCGCGGGCCGGAACACTCGTGCGGGAACACTCGTGGGGGAGGCCGAATGGCCCGGCACCGGCATCGATCCGCGGCGGGATCCGATCCGCCGCGGGGTCTCAGTCCCGCTGCTTGAGCAGGCTGACCTTTGCCGACTCGACGGCCCGCATCTCCTCCGAGCCGACCCCGGCGCGCACCTCCAGCACCAAGGGAGTGGCCGCGCCCTCGTGCGAGGCGGTGACCTGGATCGTCTGGTCCCCGCCCATCGTGAAGGTCACCTCAACGGGGGTGCCCAACGGGTGGCCAGACGGAATCCCGCTGATGGAGCCGGCGACGATCACTTTGTTGTCGTCGATCGCCGTGGACTCGGCGGTGGTGCCCTGCTCGAAGACCCGGATGTCCACCTCGGCCTGATCGTCGACGACGGTGTAGAAGGTCCGGGTGACGGCGATAGGCAGCGGGTCGTTCTGGTGGGCGAGGAAGGCCGCGACCGGTGTGCCCCGGTCCTCGGCGAAGATCCCGAAGCCACGTGACGTGATGTTCGTCACTTTCGTGCGGACGAGATCGACCACGGAGGCGGTCGCGAGTCCCGCCTCCTCGGCGCTGGCTGCGGCCGCCTTCTCCACGTCCACGGCGTCGGCTGCGGCGAGTTCCTGGTCGGGACGTAGATGCCCGCTGGCGACCAGGTCCGCGTGGACCTCGCGCTCCAGTGCCTTCTTCTGCCCGTACACCGCGGCGCCCTTGGCGACGGCGAGATCGGGATCGGCAAGCCGCGAGGTGAGCCCGAAGGACTCCTGCAGCCGGCGGGCCACCGCCGGTGTCTTGCTCATGCCCCCCACCAGCAGGCACAAGTCGATCTTCTCGACGCCCTTCTCCCGGGCCCGCGCCAGCACCGAGCCGGTCAGGTCGATGGTGCGCCGCAGCAGCGGGCCGGTGATCTCCTCGAAGACGGTCCGGGTCACCGGCACGCTTGTGCGTCTGCCGTTGTGCACGACCAGCACGTCGACGCTGTCCCGGCCGGACAACGCCAGCTTCGCGTCCTCGGCCGCGGCCAGCAGCTCCTGCTCGTCGTAGACGTCGTCGAGCGGGTCGCCCGCGTCGGGCTGCGCCTCGGTGAACTTCTGCGCCAGGTAGCGGACGAGTTCGTTGTCCCAGTCCGCGCCGCCCAGCTCGTGGTCGCCATCCGTGGCGACCACGGTGATCGCGCCCTCGCTCAGCCTGATGACCGTGGTGTCGAACGTGCCACCGCCGAGGTCGTAGACCAGCACGGTCGACTCCTCGGCCCCGTCCTGGCCGAATCCGTAGGCGAAGGCGGCGGCGGTCGGCTCGTTGATGATGTCGACCACGTTGAGGCCGGCGAGCTCGCCGGCCAGCTTCGTCGCCTTGCGCTCCTCGTCACCGAAGTACGCGGGCACGGTGATCACTACATCGGCGACCGGGACACTGGTCGCGCGTTCGGCGTCCGCGGCGAGCGCCTTGAGCACCAGGCTCGACACCGCGGCAGCGCTGTACTCCTCGTCATGCGCCACGAACCGCCAGTCCGACGCGCCCATGTGCCGCTTGACCAGCCGGGCGACGTCGTCGGGACGGATGCGAGCCTGGCGCTTGGCCTGGGTTCCCACCACGAAAGAGGTTGGGCCCTCCGCCCCAGTGTCGAACAGGACGACCGAAGGCGTCGTCGGCTGGGACTCGATGTTGCGGATCACTTCCGGTCGGCCGTACTCGTCGACCTGGGCAATGCAGGAGTAGGTCGTGCCCAGGTCGATCCCGAACACCTTGGTGCCTGCCACCGTCTAATTCTTCCCTTCACAAGCCTCGTACCTCCGCGGCTCAGCGCGATCGGTAGACCTCGGTCTCCACCGGTCGGACGACCGTGGTCTCGCCGCGGACGAAACCCGGACGAACGGTACGAGCGATCGTCCCGTCCCGTCCCGGGTCGTCCGTCGGCACCCGACGCACCCCCAGGTGCCGCGCCGGGTCGAAGGTCCCGCCCGGCACCGCCGTGTACGGGCGGACGTCCACAGCGACATCGAGCACCTGGAGCAGCTGCTTACGCAGGATGCCGGCGACACTCTGCGGATCGTCGGCCCCCAGGCTACCCATTTGATCATGAAGTCGAATCAACCCCCGCAGAAGGGGGGCCATGGCTTCGGTAAGCTCACCACTACGTAGCCGGGCATTCTCGGCATGCAATCGGTCCACGAGTTGGGTATCGCGGCGCCGTAGCCGGGTCAGTTCGTCAACGCGGCTCGCGAGGCGTTCCAGCGCCACCGCCTGGACAGCACCGATCGAACCCACCAGATCCGTCCCGCCGCCGTCAGCGCCCGGACGGTCCACGGGGCAGTCCTGATCCGCCGAACCGTCCTGAGGAACCTGATCATCCTGAGCCGCGGTGCCGCCATGGTCGACCGGGCCGCGCTCCGCATCCCGTTGATCCGGGCCCGTCGGAGACCGTGTCGGCGTCGCCGGTCCGGCGTGCTCGGATGCCACGGCCGACTCCGGGTCGTCGGGCCGGACCTCGTCGGGGCCACCCGCCCCGAGGTCCCCGCCCTCGGGACCGGTCTCGCGCCACTCAGCCTCCGGCAGGTCATCGGCCTCGCGCGGATCGGTCGCCTCGTACGCGGGCGCGCCCCGAGAGCCCGCGACGGAGCGGTGTTCCTCCCGCGCCCCATACCTCGATCCGGCATGGTCCCCGTAGCCACTCGACCCGCCGTGGCTTGGCTGCGAGGGGGACCATGCCGGGGCGTTCCGTCCCGGGAACCGGTCCTCCCTCGGCGGATGGGCGTCCACCGGAACCTGCCCTCTCCGGCCCCGTTCCCAGCCGCCCGCCCGCGAAGGACCGGTGTACGCCGGGTCGGCCTGGCCCGGATCGGCGCCGCTCACCGGCCCGCCGCAATCATCGGCGGAGTATCGTCCGGGCAGCTCCCGGCCTCGCCCGGAAGCCGGGTCACGATCAGGATGAGATCGGTGCTCGGGATGGGCCCGCTGGTCGCAGCTCGCACGGTCGGCGCGCGCCTGCTCGGGCGAGGGCTCGCGACGTGGCTGGAACATCGAGTATCGATCCTCCTCGCCGACGGGCGGCGGGACCGGATGGCTCATCGCGGACTACCGGCGTCACTTGCGGCCGGCAGTCCAGTTCAGGCCCCAGCCGTAGGCCTCGTCGAGCTCGCGGTGACCGCTGACGTAGCGGACCTCCCGGCTGACCTTGAAGTCGTTGCCGGTGTTGGTCAGCAGGGCGATGGCGCACATCCGGGCGCCACCGGCCTGCTCGTCCAGCCGGACCTCGATCGGGGCACCCTGCGCCGGAGTCAGAGTAACCACCGCGTCGGCCTGGTCGAACGAAGCCACCCCCTCGTAGATGAAGGCGAACACGAGGATGCGGCGGATCTGGGAGATGGCTGCGAGGTTCACGTACAGGTTCTCGCCACCGACCGCGGCGCCCGTGCGGTCGTCCGCGTCGAGGTTGATGAAGGGGGGATCCGCGAAGGAGCCGAACGCATCACCCAAGGCCTGGACCACACCCGCACGGCCGTCGGAGAGCTCGAACAACGCGGCGAGGTCGAGATCAATGCCGCCGCCCGCGGCGCCCAGCACCCGCTTGAGGAAGCCGCCCTTCTGCTGGCCGCCGCCCGGCTGCTGGTTCCAGTTGAGGTTCACGTGCAGCCGCCCGCCACCACCCTGTTTGCTCAGCGAGACGGTCGGCGCGGATTTCGTCAGTGTCACCTTGCTCAGCGAGACCGGGCCGGAACCGGCCGCCGGTGTGGCGGGACGTTTGCTGTAGTCGATGCCCATGATCCGCTCCCTCGCGGTAGCTGGGTGTCATCCATGATCAGGTGATCATCGCCTGGCAGGATCGGACGCCAGTACCCGACGATGTCACATCCGCGGCGGCGCTCTCCAGACCGGCCACCCGGGCCCGGTGCGCCGGCCGGCGCACGGCCGCTACATCGGGGCGCCGACGGCCTTCCGTGGCTGCCCCGGGCCGCCCTCGTCCTCGCCCGGGACGGACCCGGCACCCGCCAAACCGCGCTCGGCGGACCGGTGGCGGATGGAGGACAGCAGCGACAGACCGATGAAGGCCACCCCGATGAGACCGGTGACGATCTCCGGAACCTCGGTCTCGATCGAGATGGCCAGGATGATGGCCAGCGCCCCGATCGCATAGTGGGCACCGTGCTCGAGGTAGATGTACTCGCCGAGAGTGCCCCGCCGGACCAGGTAGACGGTCAGGGACCGGATGTACATCGCGCCGATCCCGAGACCGGCCGCGATGACGAAGATGTTCTGGGAGATCGCGAAGGCGCCGACGACCCCGTCGAACGAGAACGACGCGTCGATGACCTCGAGGTAGAGGAAGAGGAACGCGGCGGCCTTGCCGGTGGCGAGCACCAACTTCGGCGGGCCGGCGGTACCGTTCGACCGGACCGGGGCCAAGCCTGCCGAGCCGGCCGGCTTGGCGGCGTAATCGTCGTCATCGTCCTCGGCGCCCACACCGCGGGCCTCGAAGAACTCGCCGAGTCCCCGCACGCCCAGATAGGTCGCGAGCCCCGCCACCCCGGAGAGCAGCACCTGCTGCTGGTGGTCGCCGGCGAAGGCCTGGCCAACCACCAGCAGGGCGATGAGCCCGAGCACGATCGGAACCACATCGAGCTGGCCCGCCCTGCGCAGCGGCTCCTCCAGCTTCTTGATCCACTGGATCTCCCGTTCGGGGTCGAACAGGAAGTCCAGGAACAGCATGAACAGGAAGATCCCGCCGAACGCGGCGATGGCCGGATGCGCGTCACCCAGTTTCTCCGCGTACCGGGCACCGTCGTTCAGCGCCAGGTCGAAGACCTCGAGCGGACCGAGATGCGCGGTCAGCGCCACGATGGCGATCGGGAAGATCAGACGCATGCCAAACACCGCGATCAGGATGCCGAGCGTCAGGAAGATCCTCTGCCAGAACTGGCTCATCCGGCGGAGGATCGTCGCGTTGATGACGGCGTTGTCGAAGGACAAACTGATCTCGAGCACCGCGAGGATCGCGACGAGCGCCGCGTTCCTGGGGCCACCGATCACCCCCGCCGCGGCCACCCCGATAACGGTGATCGCCAAGGACCATCCGAAGATTCGCAAGGCGTGCACGCCTACCAACACCCTCCCGGACCGGTCGCCAGACCCCGGCCGCGCCGCGCGGGCGGATCCGCGGTCCGTCGGATCCCGCATCGCTCAAGCATCGCCGGAGACCGCGTCGTCCCGCGGCCTGCTGGCCCGGTGCGGCGGTCGTCGGCATCGTAACTGCTCGTCTGGTGGGCGCGACCTGACAAAAGTGCTACACCCGATGTGTATCGCTCTACCTGTACATGTCACCCACCCGCGACCGGACCCATAGCATCCGGTCATTACCACGCCGGCAGGCGCGGCCGGACCCACCGGCCCGGTCGGACCCAGTGACCCGGTCGGACCCGGTCGCCTGACCGAGCCCGACCGCGCATCCGGGGTTCAGGCGTATCCGGGGTTCAGACGTTGACGCCGAAGTCGCGCGCGATCCCGGCCAGACCCGAGGCGTAGCCCTGTCCGACGGCTCGGAACTTCCAGTCCGCGCCGTGCCGGTAGACCTCGCCGAACACCATGGCCGTCTCGGTGGAGGCGTCCTCGGTGAGGTCATAGCGGGCGATCTCGCTGCCGCCGGCGCCGTTGACAATCCGGATGAAGGCGTTGCGGACCTGGCCGAAGTTCTGCTGCCGCGAGTCCGCGTCATAGATCGAGACCGGAAAGACAATCTTGTCAATTTCCGCCGGCAGGGACGTGAGGTTCACCGTGATGGCCTCGTCGTCGCCCTCACCCTCGCCGGTCAGGTTGTCGCCCTGGTGCTCGATCGCACCGTCGGGGCTCTTGAGGTTGTTGAAGAAGACGAAGTGCCCGTCCGACACGACCTTGCCGTCGGCCCGGCACGCGATGGCGCTCGCGTCCAGGTCGAAGTCCGCGCCGGTTGTGCTCCGAACGTCCCAGCCGAGCCCGACCAGGATGTTGGTGAGTCCGGGCGCCTCCTTGGTCAGCGACACGTTGCCGCCCTTGCTGAGGCTGACTCCCACTGCTCCTCCTGCTGTGCGTTGTTCGAAAGGGCTGCCGTTCAGATGTTGCCGCCGTTCAGATGTTTCGGGGGCCGCTCGAGCGGCCCCCCGCGGAAGCCGGCGACCCGAGGCGAGGTGCGCCCCGGGTGTCCCCCGGTGTCCGGGCGCCGGCAGCCTACTGCGCGGCGTGAACGCCACAGTGACTCTCCGCCCACGAAGGCCACGTGGCCGGAGTACTGTGCCCTGCGGGACGAACGAGTGGGCCACGAGGTTCCCGCAGCCGGTGCCACACCGCCCCGTAGCCGCGCCGGCTGCGCCCGAATCGTCCCGGTGCCGCCCGCCCGCCACGATCGGGCCACCCCTTTACGTGCCGGCAACCGCGGCGGAACACCACCCGAGCTACCCCGACCCCGTCACACAACATCACCACAATGATTTCGGAATGCGCCGGGCGTCCGCCGCCGGGACCCCGGTGACGCTCCGACCTCGACCCCGTACCCGGAGCACCGCAACAGAGGAGGTTCGGACGTTCGACAGGGCCGCAACTGGGGAACATTGCCTTCAGCGCGGGCCATCCGGGCGGGACGGACCGACCCATCCCAACGACAACAATCGCCCATGCGATGGTCGCGGGCAGTTCACACAGAGGTGTCGCCAATCGCCACGTACAGGGCGGACCATTGAGGTGTGGTTCGTCTGGATAAGGTCGTCATGATGATCGGACGTTCAGTAGGCCGGGTTGTCGTCTCCGATGTGACGCCGACTGTCTCGTGTGGCCAGTGGCCGGCGCGGGCGGTCGCGGGCGAAATTCTCACCGTCGGTGCAACGGTGTTCCGCGAGGGTCATGACCTCATCGGCGCGAACGTCGTGCTGTCAGGTCCCGACGGGCAGGGAACTCCGTTCATCCGGATGCGCTCCGCCGGCCCCGGAACCGACCGTTATGAGGCGGAGATCACCGCTGCGACCGAAGGCCTGTGGGGATATCGGGTCGAGGCGTGGGCCGATCCGGTCGCCACCTGGCGGCACGGTATTGCCCTCAAGGTCGGCGCGGGCCAGAGCACGGACGAACTCGCGGTGGACTTCGAGGACGGTGCGCGCCTGCTGCTGCGGGCCCTGCCCGCAGCCTCCGAACCGCGCCGGGCGGAGATCGCTCTCGCCGTGGCCGCGCTGCGCGACGACGACTGCACCGACCCCCGCGACCGGATCGCCGCGGCCCTCGATCCCCGGCTGGTGAGCCTGCTGGACGCCTGTCCGCTGCGCGAACTGGTGACCCGCTCACCGCTGTACCGGGTGTGGGTGGATCGTCGGCGCGCCCTCCACGGCAGCTGGTACGAGATGTTCCCGCGCTCGGAGGGCGCGAGCCTCGACCCGCCCCGCTCCGGGACCTTCCTCACCGCGGCCGAACGCCTGCCTGCGGTCGCGGCGATGGGCTTCGACGTGGTGTACCTGCCGCCGATCCATCCGATCGGCGAGGTCAACCGCAAGGGTCCCAACAACACCCTCACCCCCGGTCCGACGGACCCCGGCTCGCCGTGGGCCATCGGCAGCGAACACGGCGGCCACGACGCCGTGCATCCCGACCTCGGCACGATCGACGACTTCGACCTGTTCGTCGCCCGGGCACGCTCGCTGGGCATGGAGATCGCGCTGGACCTCGCCCTGCAGTGCGCGCCGGACCATCCATGGGCGAAGCATCACCCGGAGTGGTTCGTCGTGCGTAGTGACGGCTCCATCGCCTACGCGGAGAATCCGCCGAAGAAGTACCAGGACATCTATCCGCTGAACTTCGACGCCGACCCGACCCGGCTCTATCAGGAGATCCTGCGCGTCGTCCGGTACTGGACTGCACACGGAGTACGAATCTTCCGTGTCGATAATCCGCATACAAAGCCCGTCGAGTTCTGGGAATGGCTCATCGCCCAGGTGAAGTCGACCGAACCAGATGTGCTCTTCCTCGCGGAGGCATTCACCCGGCCGGCGATGATGCACACGCTCGCCAAGGTCGGTTTCACCCAGTCATATACCTATTTCACCTGGCGCAATACGAAGTGGGAGCTCGAGAAGTACGCCCGCGAACTGGTGTCGGCCGCGCACTACATGCGGCCGAACTTCTTCGTCAACACCCCGGACATCCTGCCGGAGTACCTGCAGCACGGCGGCCCGGCGGCGTTCCGGATCCGGGCGGTGCTCGCGGCGACGCTGTCGCCGACCTGGGGCGTCTACTCCGGGTACGAGTTGTGCGAGAACACCCCGGCCCGACCGGGCAGCGAGGAGTACCTGGACTCCGAGAAGTACCAGTACCGGCCACGCGACTGGGCCGCGGCGGAGCGTGCGGGCCAGTCGCTCGCGCCGTACCTGACCAGACTCAACCAGATCCGCCGTGCCCACCCCGCCCTGCAGTGGTTGCGCAACCTGCGCTTCCACCATGCCGACGGGGACGAGATCATGGTCTTCTCCAAGCGGGTGGACTCCCTGCGGGCGGACGGCACGGATCCCGGGGACACGGCCGCCGCCGACACCGTGCTCGTCGTCGTCAACCTCGACCCGCACGCTCCCCGGGAGACCACCGTGCGGCTCGACATGCCGGCCCTCGGCCTCGGCTGGGCAGACTCCTTCGAGGTCACCGATGAGATCACTGGTGCCACCTACGCGTGGGGCAAGCAGAACTACGTGCGGCTGGACCCGGCGGTCGAGCCCGCGCACGTCTTCGCTGTGCGGGCCCGGTCGTGATGGATTCTGAGCCTCTCAGCGAACCGATCGGCGACCACACCCCCGGCCCGGCCCCCGCCATGCCGGTCGGGGGGACTTTACGCGACCCACACTGGTTCAAGCGAGCCGTGTTCTACGAGGTACTCATCCGCGGCTTCGCGGACTCCAACGGCGACGGCACGGGGGACATTCGCGGCCTGATCTCCAGGCTCGACTACCTGGAGTGGCTCGGTGTCGACTGTCTATGGCTGCTACCGATCTACTCCTCGCCGTTGCGTGACGGCGGCTACGACATCAGTGACTACTTTCAGATCCTGCCGGAATTCGGTGACCTCGGCGACTTCGTCAGCCTGGTTGACGAGGCCCACCGCCGGGGCATCCGGATCATCGCGGATCTGGTGATGAACCACACCTCGGACGCCCATCCCTGGTTCCAGGCGTCCCGCTCCGACCCCGACGGGCCGTTCGGGGACTTCTACGTCTGGTCCGACAGCGACGAGCTGTACCCGGACGCCCGGATCATCTTCGTGGACACCGAGAAGTCGAACTGGTCGTGGGATCCGGTCCGCGGTCAGTACTACTGGCACCGTTTCTTCTCCCACCAGCCCGACCTGAACTATGACAACCCCGAGGTCCAGGAGGCGATGCTGGAGGTTCTGCGCTTCTGGCTCGATCTTGGCATCGACGGCTTCCGGCTCGACGCGGTCCCCTACCTCTATGTCCGGGAGAACACCAACGGCGAGAACCTGCCGGAGACCCACGAGTACCTCAAGCGGGTCCGCAAGGAGGTCGACGCCAAGTACGCCGACCGGGTGCTGCTCGCCGAGGCAAACCAGTGGCCCTCCGACGTCGTCGAGTACTTCGGCAACGACGACGAGTGCCACATGGCGTTCCACTTCCCGTTGATGCCGCGCATCTTCATGGCGGTCCGGCGGGAGTCCCGCTACCCAATCTCGGAAATTCTTGCTCAGACGCCCCAGATCCCGCCGAACTGCCAGTGGGGCATCTTCCTGCGCAACCACGACGAGCTGACGCTCGAAATGGTGACCGACGAGGAACGGGACTACATGTGGGCCGAATACGCGAAAGATCCGCGTATGAAAGCCAACATCGGCATTCGTCGCCGGCTGGCGCCGCTGCTGGACAACAGCCGTGACCAGATGGAGCTGTTCACCGCGCTCCTGCTCTCGCTGCCCGGCTCGCCAGTGCTGTACTACGGCGACGAGATCGGGATGGGTGACAACATCTACCTGGGCGACCGGGACAGCGTCCGGACTCCGATGCAGTGGTCACCGGATCGTAACGCCGGTTTCTCCACCGCGGACCCGGCCCGACTGTACCTTCCCCTGATCATGGATCCGGTCTACGGTTATCAGGCCCTGAACGTCGAGGCCGGACAGCGCATGCCGACCTCGTTCCTGGCCTGGACCAAGCGGATGATCGAGGTACGCAAGCGTCATCCGGTCTTCGGGCTCGGCGACTACACCGAGCTTGGCGCGTCCAATCCCTCGATCTTCGCTTTCGTCCGCGAGTTCGGCGACGACCGGGTCCTGTGCGTCGCGAATCTGTCCCGCTTCGCCCAGCCGGTGGAGCTCGATCTGCGTCGTTTCGAGGGAATGGTTCCGGTGGAGCTGCTCGGCCGGGTGCACTTCCCGCCGATCGGCGAGCTTCCCTACCTGCTGACACTGCCAGGTCACGGACATTACTGGTTCGCGGTGACCAGACCGGGGGAATTCACCCCCTAGCCGCGTTGGGCGGACCGGGGCAACGGAGGCCGTCGGGGCGGTCGGGCAAGGAACAGCCAAGGAGCACTGGAACCGCCTGAACGGCGTGCGGCCCGGCCCGGGTCGGGCAAAAGGCTGCTATGGAGGCAGTGGACGTTAGGTTAGCTGGCATAATGATCGTTGAGGACGGGCACCGGGAGGTCGATGATGGGTGACCACCACGCGGAACTGACCGGCCTGTTGCACGAGTGGCTCCCCCGGCAGCGCTGGTTCGCCGGGAAGGGCAGATCCGGGGGCGGCCTGCGGATCCGCCACGACGTCATGGTCTTCGAACCGCTACGGCTGCTCGTCGTTGACGTCGACTACGACCACGGTCCGTCGGACCATTACCAGGTTCCGGTGGTCATCCGCTCGGACGCGCCCTTCGGCCACGAGGGCTTCCTGATCGGCGAGAGTGCCGGCGGCTTGGTCTACGACGGCCTGCACGACCCCGATGGCAGCTCGGCCCTGCTGAGTTTCCTCCGCCGGTCGACACACCGCGACGGCCTCGTCGCCGAGGCGCTGGAACCACTGGACATCCTGCCTGCCCACGCCGTCGGCGCCGAGCAGTCCAACACCTCGATCGTCTACGGCGACGCCTACATCCTCAAGGTGTTCCGGCGGCTCTGGCCGGGCGTCAACCCCGATCTGGAGGTGACCCGGGCGCTGGCGGAGACGGGCAGCACGCACGTGGCCCGCCCCGTCGCCTGGTACTCCGGCCGTGTCGACGGGACACCGACCACCTTCGGACTCCTCCAGGAGTACCTGCGCAGCGGTACCGAGGGCTGGCGACTGGCGCTGGCCAGCGTGCGCGACCTGTACGCCGAGGCCGACCTGCACGCCGACGAGGTCGGCGGCGACTTCGCCGCGGAGGCCGAGCGGCTGGGTACCGCCACCGCCGAGGTGCACGCCGACCTCGCCCGGACGCTGCCGACGAGGCCCGCGACCGCCGATGCCCTGCGCTCCCTGGTGACCTACCTGCATGGCCGGCTGGATGCGGCGGTCGAGGCCGTCGCCGAGCTGCGTCCCTTCGAGGCGGCGATCCGCAAGAGCTACGACGAGGTGACGGGGGCGTCGGCGCAGGCCGTCCATCCCCGGCCCTTCCAACGGCTGCACGGCGATCTGCACCTGGGTCAGGTCCTGCGGGTCGACTCGGGCTGGGTGCTGTTCGACTTCGAGGGGGAGCCAGTCCGCCCGGTCGCCGACCGCGTGGGGCTGGAATCGCCGCTGCGCGACGTCGCCGGGATGCTGCGCTCGTTCGACTACGCGGCCCGGTCGATGCTGATCGAACGCGGTGACGAGCCGTCGTTGGCCTACCGCGCCCAGGAGTGGGCAGATCGCAACCGGGAGGCGTTCTGCCGGGGCTACGGTGCCGCGGCCGGCCGCGATCCTCGTGCGGATGCCGTGGTGCTGCGTGCGTTCGAGCTCGACAAGGCCGTGTACGAGATCCTGTACGAGGCCCGCCACCGACCGGGGTGGATCGGGATCCCGCTGTCCTCGGTGGAACGACTGACCCGGTCCAGCCCGTCGGCGGGGTAAGCCATGGCCCGGCCCGGGCCGTGGCGGCCGCCCGGCAGCGGTGCCGGCACCCGGACGCGGATCAGCCAGAAGACCCGACAGAAGACCCGAAAAATCACCGCGCAGAGAGGCAGGGGTGTCCCAGTGAACAACGGCGACGTCAACAACGGCACGGCGCGGACGGGACGCCTGGCCACCGGGCTCGCCCCCGACCGACCGAACCCCCGAGGGGCGGCCACCGCCGTCCGCAACGGCGGTGGCCGGGTGGCGCTGGCGGACCGCGACGCGTCGTCCGCCAGCGCCCAGCCTGGACAGAACGCCGACGATCCCGCCGTGCCATCGGCCCCACCATCGGCCCTGCCCGCAGACCCGCCCGCAG
>NZ_CDXDOS010000023.1:21401-27896 GCF_978021245.1 Frankia sp. CoBUL1 | reverse complement strand
CCCGTGCCGGGTACGCATGAGGAAAGAGACGCTTCGCTCGCGCTGTGTCGCCCAGGGCACCCCGAGTCACCCCACAGCACGTCTACAAAACGTCACCAATCACAACGTAGCATGATCTCTGCGCGGCCCTGGATGTCACCCGGTCGCCCGGCCCGCCGATCCAGCCGATACGGTCAATCTTCAACCCCCGGCGTTGCAGGATGTTCTCGGCTTCCCGGTAGCTCTTCCCGATCACGTTCGGCACGGGGACCTGGATCCCGCTGCCGTCGCCCCCGGAACCGTCACCGTTGTCGAACCCGTCGGCCTCGGCTACGGTGAGGGTGACGGTGCCGCCGGGTGAGATCGGCTGCCCCACGTCGGGAGAGACCCCGAAGACCTCACCGGGCTGCACGGCGTCGTTCATGGCGTCGGTGCGCTGCACCACGAGGCCGATGTTCAGGCCGACGAGCTCGGCCTTGGCCTCCTCGAACGACTTGCCGATGATGTCGGCCGGCACCGGCTTCGCCGCGGGGCCCGTCGAAGTGATCACGATGACCTGGTCCTTCGGCTTGAGCGCGGTGCCGGCCCCGGGGTTCGTACCGATCACATGGCCCGCCGGCACCGTGTCACTGGACTGTGGGCTCAGGCCGCCGAGGGTCAGGTCCACTTCGGCCAGCCGGGCCTTGGCCTGGGTCTCGGTGAGGTTCGCCAGGTCCGGCACGCGCACCGTCGCGGGCCCGGAGCTCAGCCGCAGGGTGATGAGCGCGCCCTTGTCGACCTTCGATCCGTCCCGGGGATCCTGCTGGGCGACGTGGCCGACCGGTACCGTGGCGCTGGCGACCGGGTCGAGGTAGGTGAACTGGAAGCCGGCGTCGCGCAGCATTTTCTCGGCGTCGGATCTGCTCAGGTTCGTCAGCGGAGGGACCTCGGTCCCTCCGCCGGACAGGGAACGGAACGCGAGGATCCCGAGCAGCAGGACCAGGACGGCCACGCCACCGACGACGACCGGGATGAGCCCTCGGGAGCGTGGCGATGCGGCGGCCCGCCGCCGCCCGCGCCCGCCACCGCCCCCGAGATAGGCCGTGGCGGTCGGCGAGGGCGGGGAGGCAGATCGATAGAGCGCGCCGGTGCCTGGCTGGCCCGGCCCGGCAGCGGCGAACGCGCGCTCCGCGGCGGCCCCCGGCCCGGCGCCCCGGGAGTCGTCGTAGTCCTCAGCCTGGAACGGCTGGGTGTACCCGGGATCCTGGGTGTACCCGGGCTCCCGAGCCCCTGAAGGCCGCTCGGCCAACCCGATCCGTTCGATCTCGCCGGTGAACCCGCTCGGGTAGGCGTCCTGCGGGGGCAGGAACGGCTCGATGCGCCGCAGCTCCGCCAGCAGTGCCGCACCATCGACCGGCCGGCGCGCCGGGTCGCGGGCGGTGGCCCGGAGAACAAGACCGTCCAGCTCGGCGGGAATGCCCTCGATCATGGTGGACGGCGCCGGCACGTCGCCGTGGACCGACTGGTAGGCCACCGACATCGGGGTGGCGCCGCTGTGCGGGAGCTGCCCGGTCAGGGATTCGAAGAGCACCACACCGGCGGCGTAGACGTCGCTGCGGGTGTCCGCGACGCCGTGGGTGACCTGCTCGGGGGCGAGGTACCCGACAGTGCCCATCACCACGCCGCCGGTGAGTGCCTGGGTGGGCTGGCTCACCGGACGGGCGAGGCCGAAGTCCGCGACCTTCACCTGGCCGTCGTCACCGAGCAGGATGTTCTCGGGCTTGATGTCGCGGTGGATGGTGCCGGCGGCATGCGCGGCGGCGAGGGCCTCGATCACGGGCTCGATGATCTCGATGGCCTCGGTGACCGGGAGCCGACCCCGGGCGCCCAGGTGCTGGCGCAGCGACCGGCCGCGCACCAGCTCCATCACCAGGTAGTTGACCAGACCGGCGGGGATGTGGTCGGAACCCTGGTCGAGGATGGAGACGACGCGCGGGGTGTTGAGCCGTGCCACGGCCTTGGCCTCGCGATGGAAACGGGCGACGAACTCCGGGTCGTGATTGAGAGTGGGATGCATGACCTTGAGGGCGACGAGCCGGTCCAGCCGGTTGTCGTGCGCGACGTACACCGTCGCCATCCCGCCGACGGCGAGCCGTTCCTGCGCCGTGTAGCGGCCGTCGAGAAGCCGACCTACGACGGGGTCGGCCACGGTGGCATCCACGAGGGAGAGTTTACGATCGTTGTCGAAGGATGCCGCTACCGAGCTCCGCGAGGTTAACCCGGATACGTCGTTCGAGCGAGAAGTACCTCGTCGCGCAGCATGGTGTCCACCGGGTGAAACCCGGGTGCCCACATTGAATCGGTTCTCAAGGTCGCGATGATCGTCTACGGGCGTGGATCAGTGTCGCAGATCGGCGTCGCAGACCGGCGTCGCGGCGGGACACCCGAAGCCGCGGTCAGGAAGCAGCGGTCAGGAAGCAGCGGTCAGGAAGCAGCGGTCAGGAAGCAGCGGTCAGGAAGCAGCGGTCAGGAAGCAGCGGTCAGGAAGCAGCGGTCAGGAAGCAGCGGTTACACTGTCGATTGCTCCGGGGAGCCCACGGACGCGGGCTGAGAGGCTGGCCAGTATCTCGTCGGCGACCCGTATACCCGATCGCGGTCATGCGCGCGTGGGGAGGATGAAAGATCGTGTCGCAGCACCCCCTACGTCCTGCCGGCTCCCGTCCCGGCGATTCTCCCCCCGCGGGTTCCTGTCCCGATGGCCTCGCGGGTGAAGGTGCCGCCGTCGGCGGCGGGGGTGGTGGTGAGGCCGGACCCGGTGCCGTGGGGGCGGACGATCTCGTCATCGCCGGGCGGGCCTACGGCAGCCGGCTGCTGATCGGCACCGGGAAGTTCGCGAGTCACCAGGTGATGCGGGACAGCCTCGTCGCATCCGGTGCCACCATCGTCACCGTGGCGCTGCGCCGGGTCGACATCGGCCGGATCGGTGACGGCGACGTTCTCGACTTCATCCCGCCGTCGATGACCCTGCTGCCCAACACCTCGGGCGCGGTGGACGCGGCCGAGGCGCTGCGGCTGGCCCGCCTCGGGCGGGCGGCGACGGGCACCGGTCTGGTCAAGCTGGAGGTCACCCCGGATCCGCGCACCCTGGCGCCGGATCCGCTGGAGACCCTGCGCGCCGCCGAGCTCATGGTGGCCGACGGCTTCACGGTCCTGCCCTACTGTTCGGCCGACCCGGTGCTGGCCCGCCGGCTGGAGGAGGTCGGCTGCGCCACCGTGATGCCGCTGGGCAGCTGGATCGGCTCGAACCGCGGGCTGCGCACCCGGGACGCGATCGAGGCAATCGTGGCGAGCGCCGGGGTGCCGGTGGTCGTGGACGCCGGGCTCGGGGTGCCCTCGGACGCGGCCGAGGCGATGGAGATCGGCGCGGCCGCGGTGCTGGTCAACACCGCTATCGCGGTGGCCGCCGATCCGGCGCGCATGGCGCGGGCCTTCGCGCTCGCCACCGCCGCCGGCCGGTTGGGTTTCCTGGCCGGCCGCGGGGCCGCCGGCCCGGCCACGGTGGCGTCCGCCTCCTCCCCGCTCACCGGGTTCCTCGGTGCCCACCCGTCACCGGCGTCCCACCCGTCACCGGCGTCGCCCGTGCCCTCGGTGTCCCGGGCGGCGTCCCCGGCGGCGGTGGTGGGCGAGGCGTCCAGGTGAGCGCCCCGCCAGGGGAGTTCGCGCGCGAACTCGCCGGTCACGACCTGGCCGGGCTGTCCGCGATGTCGAGGCGGGCCACGTCCGCCGAGGTGGACACGGTGCTGCGGCGGGTTCGGCCCGGATCCGGTGGGTCGGCCACCCCCCGGATCGGCCTCGCGGAGCTGGCGATCCTGCTCTCACCCGCGGCCACCGCCCGGTTGGAGGAGCTGGCGATTGCCGCCCGGGAAGCGACCCTGCTCCGGTTCGGTCGGGCGGTCCGGCTGTTTGCCCCGATGTACGTGTCGAACGCCTGCCTGTCGTCCTGCACCTACTGCGGCTTCGCCAAGGGCCTGCCGGTGGTGCGCCGCACGCTGGACCTCGAGGAGGTGGTGGCGGAGGGACGCCTGCTGGCCGACCGGGGGTTCCGTCATCTGCTGCTCGTCTCCGGCGAGCATCGCGTCGAGGTATCGGCCGACTACCTCGTCGCGGTGGTCGAGCAGCTACGGCCGATGTTCCCCTCGATCAGCATCGAGACCCAGACCTGGTCGGACGACACCTATGCCCGGCTGGTGCGTGCCGGGTTGGAGGGAGTCGTCCATTACCAGGAGACCTACGACCGGGCCCGCTACGCCGAGGTGCACGTCGCCGGCTGGAAGCGTGACTACGACCGGCGGCTGTCCTCGTTCGAACGGGCCGCGCGGGCCGGGGTGCGCCGGCTCGGGATCGGCGCGCTGCTCGGGCTCGCCCCGGACTGGCGCGCTGACGTGCTCGCGCTGGCCGCGCACGCCTCCTTTCTCTCCCGTCGCTACTGGCGGACCGAGGTCTCGATCGCGCTGCCGCGCATCAAGCCGAGTGCCAGCGGGTTCCCGCCGGTCGTCGTCGTTGACGACGCGGAGTTCGTCCAGGCGTACGCGGCCCTGCGCCTGTTCGAGCCGGACCTCGCGCTGTCGCTGTCGACCCGGGAGCCGGCGGTGCTGCGCGACGGGCTCGTCCGCATCGCCGTGACCACCATGAGCGCCGGCTCCTCCACCGAACCCGGCGGCTACACCACGCCCGGCACGGCCCAGGAACAGTTCTCGATCTCCGACGAGCGTTCGCCGGCACAGATCGCCGCGATGCTCGCCGAAGCCGGGTACGAGCCGGTGTGGAAGGACGCCTTTCCGCTTGTCGACCCGGTGCGGTGACGGCGGCCCGGCGTCGCGGGTCGTCGATAGTCTGCTCGAATGCAGCGAATAGTCGTCGTGGGCGCGGGAATGGCGGGGGGCCGGGCCGCCGCCGAGGTGCGCGCGCGTGGTTTCGCGGGAGAGGTGATCCTGCTCGGGGCGGAGCCGCACCGGCCCTACGATCGTCCGCCTCTGTCCAAGGCCGTGCTCTCCGGCCGCATCGACGACACGACGTTGCCCTTCGACCTCGACGGGGTCGAGGTGCGCCTCGGACGGCGGGCGACGGGCCTGCGACCGGGCACTGTGGAGACCGACGCGGGGCCGCTGGAGTACGACGGCCTGGTGCTGGCGACGGGAGCCGACCCGGTAACCCTGCCGGGCGACGGCCCACAGCGGGTCCTGCGTTCCATTGACGACGCCCGGGGTCTGCGTGGCGCCCTGCGTCCCGGCGTCCGGCTCGTCATCGTTGGTGCCGGCTGGATCGGCGCGGAGGTCGCCACGGCGGCGGCAGCGATCGGTGCCGAGGTCACCGTCGTGGAGGCGGCCGCCTCGCCGCTGTTCGCCGCGCTCGGCGCGCAGGTGGGCCGGTGCACGATCGCGTGGTACGCCCGGGCCGGGGTCACCCTGCGCCTGGCCACGGCCGTGGAGCGGGTCACCCCCGACGGGCTGGTGCTGGCCGGCGGTGAGGAGCTGATTGCGGACGAGGTTGTCGTCGGCGTCGGGGTGCGGCCCGGCACCGCCTGGCTCGCCGGTTCCGGGCTCGCCCTCGACCGGGGAGCCGTGGTTGACGAGCATCTCGCCGCCCGGTGGACCGACGGTGCCGACGGTGCCGACGGCGACCGGCCGCCGGTGGTCGCGATCGGTGACTGTGCCGCTTGGTGGTCGCGTCGCTACGGTCGGCGGCTGCGGGTCGAGCATTGGGACTGCGCCCAGCAGTCGCCCGCGGTCGCGGTCAGCACGCTGCTTGGCGGGGAGGCCGTCTATGACCCGGTGCCCTACTTCTGGTCGGAACAGTTCGGCCGCATGGTGCAGTTCGCGGGATTCCCTTCGGCAGAGGCTGCCCCGGTGTTCCGGGGCGATCCGGGCGTCGTCGTGCCGCCCGACGGCGGGCGTCCGTCTGGCTGGTCGGCCGGGTGGTTCGCCCCGGACGGCCGTCTCGAAGCGCTGGTCACTGTGGGGCGCCCGATGGACATGGTCGCCGGTCGCCGGTTGATGGCGGCCGACGGTATCCCGGATCGGGAGCGTTTCGCCGATATCTCCGTGTCGATGAAGGAACTGGCCGCGGCAAGTCGATGACGCCCGGTGACGACCCGGTGTTCCCGGTGTTTCGGATTTTCCAGGCATTCCAGGCGTTCCAGGCGTTCCGGTCGGCCGGACAGCGGGATTTCTGGATATCAGGATCATTGGTACCCCTGCCCGGCATTGCGTTATGTATGCATCCTTGTGTAGATCTTTGCGCGGATCTTTATTTGGATCTTTGTTTGATGACCCCAATCGCCGGAACGTCGGGAACGGTCACTAGAGTGCGGAGACGTGCCTCGCATTCACCTGGTGTCGAATCTGGCCGGTGTGAACGCGCTCGGCGACCATTTGCGGGCAGCGGGTCTCGGCCCGACCTCGGCACGGTCGGCCGACGCGCTTCTCGTGCTCATCGACCGTCCGCTCGACCACGTCGAGCAGGAGTTGCTGGACCGGG